>CALANQ010000026.1 GCA_937926025.1 uncultured Acidimicrobiales bacterium | reverse complement strand
GATTCCCCCGTCCCGTACTTGGCCTGGCACTGGTCGGTGGCGTAGACGTCCACGAGCACGGGGCCGGCCTTGTCGGAGGTCACGGTCCCGGAGACCGCCGTGGTCGAGGCGCCGGGCGTGACGGTCGTGAGGGTGGGTGGGAGCTGGTCGCCGTTTCCGGCGTTGCTGCCGCCCTTGGTGAACAGGTCGATCGGGAGCCAGCCGTTGGAGTGGATCAGGTTGCCGCGGATCGTGATGTGCAGGTCGCCGAGCACGAAGAACCCGGCCCGTCCGTTGTAGGCCACCATGTTGGCCTGTCCGGCCCCGGTGCCCCCGATGGCGCCGGTGCTGCCGGTCTGGAACAGCACGCCGTAGTGCGTGTTCGGCACCGGCCCCGTCCCGGCGGCGTTGGTGCCGATCTTGTTGCCCTCGACCACGGGGAACCGCTGGTTGGCCATGACGCCGCTGCCGTTGTTGCCCGAGACCAGGTTCCCCTCGCCTGCTCCGGTCCCGCCGAACCGCAGACCCGGCGCGTTCAGGTCGACGACGGCGGACGCCTGGCCCGCCGTGCCGTTGGGGACCGCCGCGGTCCCGGCGGCGTTGGTGCCGATCCGATTGCCCTGGATGGTGCCCGGCCGCGCCGTGCTGAGGGCCCGGATGGTGTTGCCCGAGATGAGGTTCCCGGCGCCGGCGGCCGAGCCCCCGACGATCGGCTCCGGTCCGCCCGCATCGGTGGGGGTGATGCCGTCGTTGGCGATGTCGATGCCGGACATCCGGTTGGCGATCGCCGCCGTTCCGGCCAGGTTGGTGCCGATCTTGTTGCCCTGGACGACCACGCCGGCGTTGTTGTCGGTGATCTCGATGCCGAGGTCGTTCCCGGACACGAGGTTGCCGGCGCCCGCCGCCGTCCCACCGATCGTGGCGGAGACGTTGCGGGCGACCCGGATGCCTCGGAGGGAGCCGGGGATGGCCGCGGTGCCCGCGGCGTTGGTCCCGATCACGTTGCCCCGGACGGTGGCGTCGGAGATGACGGTCTGGTTCGGGTACGAGAGGAGGTCCACGTTGTAGTAGCGGCCGGCGATCACGTTGCCGGCGCCCGCTGCGCTGCCGCCGATGGTCACGTGGCTGGCGCGCACCGCCTCGCCGGACCGGTAGCCCGTCGCCATGGCGGTGACGCCGACGGAGGGCACGGCGAACGTGCCGACGTCGCCGACCGCGGCGGTTCCCGCTGCGTTCGTCCCGATCTTGTTGCCGAGGACGGTGGCCGTGGAGCCGTACACCGAGACCGAGTACCGGGTCTGGTAGGAGCCGGTGCCCGGCACGTTGCGCACGTCGCTGATCACGTTCCCCTCGCCCGCACCCGCGCCGCCGATCGTGGCGGTCGCGTTGTCGTCGACCGAGACGCCGTAGCCGAAGTTGCCGAGCCCGTTGGTGCCGGAGGCGTCCAACCCGATGATGTTGCCCTTGATCACCGCGGTCGCTCCGGTCACCTGGATCCCCCAGCCCGGGTTCCCGGCGATGACGTTCCCCGTGATGGTGGTGGTCGAGCCGGCGACCTGCACGGCCATGCTGGCGCCGGTCGTGGTGCCGCTCGTGATGTCCACGTTGCCGGCGGGGTTCCGGATGGCCGACGCCCCGGTCTTGTCGGTGCCGATGTAGTTGCCCTGCACCGTGGCGCCGGTCGCCGGCTGGTAGACGATCACGCCCCGGGCGAGGAACCCGCTGATGACGTTGCGGTCGGCGGCGGTCGTCCCACCCACGACGCCGTTCGGGCCGACGAGCGCCACGGCCGTCTCCACGGCGCGCCCCGAGGAGAACGACGTGCCGTCGGAGCCGATCACGTTGCCCACGACCTTGGTGTTGGCCGCGCTGGCGTTGTTGATGATGCCGGTGTGGCAGTCCACGATCCGGAACCCGCGGATCGTGACGTCGGAGGCGGAGATGGGGAAGGCTCGGGCCGAGGCCGACGCGGTCTGGCTCCCGCAGTCGACGCTGACGACCGGACCGCCAGCCACCGAGTAGCCCGGGGCGGTCGACGCATCGAGCGTGGTCGCCCGGTCGATGTCGGGCAGGCCCGCTCCGTACTGGATCGCGCCCGCCACGGAGAAGTTCACCGTGTAGGTGTTCGCCGCCGACCCGGCGTTGACCTCCTGCACGGCGGCCCGGAGCGTGCAGACGGCGCCGGCCGTGGCGCAGGTGCCGTTGCCGGGACTGGCGTCCGCCGCATCGCCGGTGCTGTTCACCGTGAAGGTGATGGCGGCGGCCGAGGCGGGCGTGGAGTCGATCACCACGCCGAGGCCCAGGACCAGGGCGAAGGCGATCAGCGTGAGCGCAGAGCGGCGGAGGGGGCGCATGGAACCCGGTGTACGTCCGCGAGCGCGAACGGAGCGCGAACGCCGCCGCCCCCAGGCACCCGCACCACCCGGCCGGGGAGCAGGTACCGTCCGCAGCGTCCCCCGGAGCGAGGCGAGGTAGTTGCACGATGCGGAACGTCACCGTGGCGTCGGTCCAGATGTCGATGGTCGCCGACCGCGACGCCAACGTGGCGGCGGCAGAGGCGCTGATCCGCCAGGCCGCGGCGCAGGGCGCCCAGGTGGTGCTGATCCCCGAGCTGTTCGAAGGCCCGTACTTCTGCATCGACCAGCTGCCCGAGCACTTCGAGCGGGCGCAGCCGCTGGAGGGCCACCCGACCATCGAGCACTTCCGGTCGGTGGCGGCGGAGCTCGGGATCGTCCTGCCCATCAACGTGTACGAGCGGGCCGGGCAGGCCACGTTCAACACCGTCGTGATGATCGACGCCGACGGGACCGCCCTGGGCACCTACCGCAAGAGCCACATCCCCGACGGCCCGGGCTACACGGAGAAGTACTACTTCAACCCCGGCGACACCGGGTTCCGCGTGTGGGACACGGCCCACGGCGCCGTCGGCATCGCCATCTGCTGGGACCAGTGGTTCCCCGAGGCCGCCCGCTGCATGGCGCTGGAGGGGGCCGAGCTGCTCCTCTACCCCACCGCCATCGGGAGCGAGCCGCCGGATCCGGACTGGGATTCCCGGGACCACTGGCAGCGGGTCATGCAGGGCCACTCGGCCGCCAACCTGATGCCCGTGATCGCGGCCAACCGCTACGGGTTCGAGCAGGGTGCCGGCGACCGCTCCATCACCTTCTACGGCTCGTCGTTCATCACCGACCTCACCGGAGCCAAGCTGGCCGAGGCAGCGCGGGAGGGCGACGCCGTGCTCACCGCCACGTTCGACCTCGACGAGCTCCGCAACCAGCGCAACGCCTGGGGCCTGTTCCGGGACCGCCGGCCGGACCTCTACGGCCCGATCGCCACCCTGGACGGCGCCACCAACCGCCGCACCGGAGACCGCTGATGGCCCGCCTGCGGATGCCTGCCGAGTTCGACGCCCACGAGGGCACCGTGATCGCCTGGCCGTGCCGGGACGAGATCTACCCGGGTGCCCTCATGGACGAGGCCCGGGACGCCCACGCCCAGCTCGCCCAGGCCATCAGCCGCTACGAGCCGGTCTGGATGATCGCCGACCCGGCCGACGCCGAAGGCGCCGCCGACCGCTGCGGCGGCGGCATCACGGTGGTGGAGCTGCCCATCGACGACTCCTGGTTCCGCGACTCCGGCCCCATCTACGTGTTCGACGGCGGCGACCGCATCGCCCTGGACTTCACGTTCAACGGCTGGGGCGAGAAGTTCGCCCCCTGGGACCGCGACGCCGCGGTGGCCTCGGCGTGGGCCCGGACGATGGACCACCCGGTGCACCCGGTCCCCCTGGTGTTCGAGGGCGGATCGATCACGGTCGACGGCATGGGCACCGCGGCCACCACCACGCAGTGCCTCATGCACCCCAACCGGAACCCGGGCCTCACCCAGACCGAGATCGAGGACGAGGTGTGCGACGCCCTCGGGCTCGACGCCGTGATCTGGCTCCCGTACGGCCTCGCCCTCGACGACGACACCGACGGCCACGTCGACAACGTGGCCGCGTTCAGCCGCCCCGGCACGCTGCTCCTCCAGGGCTGCGACGACCCCGATGAGGCCGACTGGATCCGCATGGACGTGAACCGGCGG
>CALANQ010000025.1 GCA_937926025.1 uncultured Acidimicrobiales bacterium | reverse complement strand
AACTTCCTCCGCCAGGCCCTGTCGGCCCGCAAGGGCTTCGACCTCTCCGTGCTGGAGCTCCGCCTGGCGATCATGGAGTGGATGGAACGGCTGGACATGGACCCGTCGTTCGCCGACCGCTACCTGAACGAGGGCTTCTCGGGCGGCGAGAAGAAGCGCAACGAGATCCTGCAGATGGCCATCCTCGAACCGGAGCTGGCCATCCTCGACGAGACCGACTCCGGCCTCGACATCGACGCCCTGCGCGTCGTCGCCGAAGGCGTGCGGGAGGTCCGCAAGGACCGTCCCGAGCTCGGCCTGCTGGTGGTCACGCACTACCAGCGCCTGCTCGACGAGCTGCAGCCCACCCACGTGCACCTGCTCATCGATGGCCGCATCGAGGCGTCGGGCGGCATGGAGCTGGCCACCCAGCTGGAGACCGAGGGCTACGAGGGCTGGCGCACCCCCGTCGCGCCATGATGGGGGCGTCATGAGCGCCGCTTCCACCACCGAGCCCGTCGCCGGGTTCGACGTCGCCAAGGTCAAGGCCGACTTCCCGCTGCTCCAGCAGGAGATCAAGGGCCGGCCCATCCGCTTCCTGGACTCTGCGGCGTCGTCGCAGAAGCCGCAGGTCGTCATCGACGCGATGACCACCTACTACGAGACCATCAACGCCAACGTGCACCGCGGCGTGTACGCCATCGCCGAAGCCGCCACCAACGCGCTCGAGGCGTCGCGGGTGCGGGTCGGCCGGTTCATCGGGGCCCCCAACCCCGAGACCGAGGTCATCTTCACCAAGAACGCCACGGAGTCGCTCAACCTGGTGGCCCAGTCGTGGGGCCGGGCCAACCTCGGCCCCGGCGACGCCGTGCTGCTCACCCAGCTCGAGCACCACGCCAACATCGTCCCGTGGTTCCAGCTCCAGGCCGAGAAGGGCTTCGAGATCCGCTGGATCCCGCTCACCGACGACGCCCAGCTCGACCTCACCGACATCGACACGCTGCTCGACGGCGCCAAGATCCTGGCGCTCACCGCCATGTCCAACGTGACCGGCACGCTCACGCCCATCACCGAGCTCACCCGCAAGGCCCACGACGCCGGCGCCCTGGTCTGCCTCGACGCCTGCCAGTACGTGCCCCACCTGACCACGGACCTGGCCGCCATGGGCGTGGACTTCGCCGCCTTCTCCGGCCACAAGATGCTCGGGCCCACCGGCATCGGCGTGCTCTGGGGGCGCGAGGAGCTCCTCGATGCCATGCCCACGTTCCTGGGCGGCGGCGGCATGATCCTCAACGTCACGCTCGACGGGTTCATGCCGGCGGCGCTGCCCGCCAAGTTCGAGGCCGGCACCCCGCCCATCGCCGAGATCATCGGCCTGCACGCCGCCGTCGACTACCTCGACGCCCTCGGCATGGACGCCGTGCGCGAGCACGAGGTGTCCATCACCGCCTACGCCATGCGCTCGCTCACCGAGCGCTTCGGCGACGCCCTCACCATCCACGGCCCCGCCGAGCCCGCCATGCGCGGCGGCGTCCTGTCCCTGGCCATGGAGGGCATCCACCCCCACGACCTGTCGCAGGTGCTCGACGAGCACGCCGTCTGCGTCCGGCCCGGCCACCACTGCGCCAAGCCCCTCATGAAGGTGCTGGGCGTCGGAGCCACCGCTCGGGCGTCGTTCTACGTCTACAACGACACCGACGACGTCGATGCGTTGGCCGATGCGCTGGCCGACGCGCAAAGCTTCTTCACCTTCTGATCCGCACGTCTGATCTACCCCGGAGCCGACCCATGCCAGGACTCGAGGATCTCTACCGAGAGATCATCCTCGACCACTACCGCAACCCCCGGAACCGGGGCGAGCTGGAGACGCCGCCCGCCACCCGCACCGAGGGCTTCAACCCGCTGTGCGGCGACGAGATCGTCGTCTACCTGGACCTCGACGACGCCGGCGTGATCGAAGACATCCGCATCGGCGGCACCGGCTGCTCCATCAGCCAGTCGTCCGCCTCGATGATGTCCGCCGCCGTGAAGGGCAAGACGGTGGCCGAGGTCGAGGCGCTCACCCACGCCTTCAAGGCGATGATGAGCATCCACGAGTCGTCCCTCGATGCCGAGGGCGAGTCCGGCGAGGACCTGCCCACCGAGCTCCCCGAGGGCGTGAAGCTCGGCGACCTCGAGGCGCTCCGCGGCGTGGTCAAGTTCCCGGTCCGCATCAAGTGCGCCACCCTCGCCTGGAACACCCTCGCCGAAGGCATCACCGAAGCCACCGACGCCTGACCCGGATCACTCCCCCATCGTGATGAGGTCCGGGTCGTTCGGATCGACCTTGACCTTGACGGTCTTGCCCACGGGGTAGCGGGCCGCACCTCGCTTGCCGAAGCTGTACTCCAGGCCCACCCGGCGCGGCGGGTCCTCGTGCAGCTCGAACACGATGAAGACCAGCGGGATGCCGGCGAGGGTCCGGCCGTTCACGGAGTTGGATCGCACGGTGGCCAGCACCAGGCGGCCCTCGGCGAAGATCCGCTGGGCCTCGGCCTCGCGGCGGCGCAGCTCGGTGAGCTCGTCGGGGTCGGTCTTCGACGCCTGCATCGCCTCGTTCTGGGCGATGAACCTCTGGCGGATCGCCTCCTCCTTGGCGGCGTCGTCCGCGATGCGCTGGTCCACGAGCGCCGCCTCCTCGGGGGTCACGTCGCGGGTGAACGGGTTGGAGAAGATGCGGTCGAGGGTGCCGTCGATGCCGCCCTTGCGCTTGGCGATCTCCTTCTTGATGGCCGCCTCCTGCTCCCAGGCGACCACGTGCTCGTCATAGGCGGCATCCCAGTCGATCCAGACGTTCGACGGGTTCGCCGGGTCCACCAGGCACGGCAGGCCGATGCGAGGCACCAGGCCGTACTGGGGCTTGAGCCGCACCTGGTACCAGCGCTTGCCCGTCGGCGCCCCCACGTCGAGGCACCACTCCGGGACCACCCGTCGGTCGTCGTGGAAGCTGTGCTCGGGACGACCGTCGACCACCACGCGGAAGTCGGCCTCGAGCATCGCCGAGAACGACGACACCCGCTCGTCGTGGTACACGCCGGTCCGGTGCTCCTCGCCCTGCCACGTGGACCGGTTCGACACGTACACCCGCCCGGGCAGCCACCCGCTGGGCGGCTTCCGGAGGAATCCCGGCGCAAGTTCCCGCTTCGCCATGGTCGGACGCTACGCCCGACCCCGGTCCAGCGCTACGGATCGGTGTGCATCGGCGTCGAATCGACGTCGATTCGACGCGTACGGCACCGGTTCGACGGTTTCGAGGAGGCGGCGACCGGGTGGATCCGGACACGGGATCGGTAGGCTGATCTGCGGTTTATTCCCTTACCACCAACAAAGTTGATGGTGGGAATAGCAGGTTCGGCCGTAGGGTTGTGAGGGTCCCGCAAGACCCGAGGAGCCCACCATGGCTGAGACCACCGAACCCTCCACCGAGCTGCTGACGCTGCCCGTCCTCCCCCTGCCCAACGGCGTCGTGCTGCCCGGGATGGTGCTCACCATCGCCCTCGAGTCCGACGAGGCCAAGGCCGCGGTCGAGGCCACCGGCGACGACAACCGGCTCCTGCTGGTGCCCCGCCTCGATGGCCGCCACGCCACGGTCGGCACCATCGCCACCATCGAATCCACGGGCCAGCTGCCCTCCGGCGCCCCGGCCCTGGTGGTCCGGGCCCACGATCGGGCCCTGCTGCGCACCGGCGTGGCCGGGACCGGGTCGGTCCTGTGGCTTCAGGCCGAGGCCGTCCACCCCGAGGTCACCGACGAGGCCCGGGAGCTGGCCACCGAGCTGCGGGCCGGGTTCCGCGAGCTGTTCGAGGAGATGGGGGGCCGCCGCCTCACCGAGATCCTCCGCGGCCTCGACGAGCCCGACGCCCTGGCCGACGCCGCCGGCTGGTGGCCCGACCTGTCGCTCGAGCGCAAGATCGAGCTGCTCGAGACGGTCGACGTCACGGAGCGGGTCCGCCGCGTCCTCGCCTGGGTCAAGGAGTCCCTGGCCGAGCTGAAGCTGCAGGAGAAGATCCGCACCGAGGTCAGCGAAGGCCTCGAGAAGAACCAGCGCGAGTTCATCCTCCGCCAGCAGCTGGCCGCCATCCGCAAGGAGCTCGGCGAGCTCGACGACGAGGGCGGCGAGGCGGCCGACTCCCCCGCCGCGTACCGCCAGAAGCTGGCCGAGCGGGACCTGCCCGCCGAGGTCCGCACCGCGGCCGAGCGCGAGGTCGAGAAGCTCGAGCGCAGCTCGGACCAGTCGCCCGAGCGCAGCTGGATCATCACCTGGCTCGACACCGTCCTGGAGATCCCGTGGGGCGATCGCTCCACCGACAACCTGGAGCTCGACAACGCCCGTGCCGTGCTCGACGCCGACCACACCGGCCTCGACGAGGTGAAGGACCGCATCGTCGAGGAGCTCGCCGTGCGCAAGCTCCGTGCCGAGCGCGCCGCCGAAGCCGCCAAGGAGGCCGAGCTGGCCGCCCTGCAAGAGGCCGCCGCAGCCAAGGTATTGACCGGCGACGACGTCGATGGATCCGGCAGCGCTGCTGGAGCCGACGCCCCGGCCGGCGACGGGGTCGAGCCCGCGGTGGCCCAGCCCGTCCGCCAGGGCACGATCCTCACGCTGGTCGGCCCTCCCGGCGTCGGCAAGACGTCGCTCGGCGAGTCCATCGCCCGGGCCCTCGGCCGCTCGTTCGTCCGGGTCGCCCTCGGCGGCGTCCGCGACGAGGCCGAGATCCGCGGCCACCGGCGCACCTACGTCGGCGCCCGCCCCGGCCGTCTCGTCCGGGCCATGACCGAGGCCAAGACGATGAACCCCGTCGTCCTCCTCGACGAGATCGACAAGGTCGGCAACGACTGGCGG
>CALANQ010000024.1 GCA_937926025.1 uncultured Acidimicrobiales bacterium | reverse complement strand
GGAGCGGACGTCGCCGTCGAGGAGTTCGTAGTGGCGGGTCACGGTGAGCGCAGAGAACGCGAGGAGCGGGGCGGTGTCGAGACCGCTGTGGACGACGGCGGTGATGAGCTCGGTGCAGCGGGTGATGGGGTCGGTGGTCATGGGGGCCACGGTCCACCGGCGGGCGGTGGCTGCAGTCGCGTCGTTCTTCATCAGCTCTCCTCCTCGGCCATGCGGGTCCGGCCGCTGTGCAGGAGCGCCTTGCCGAGGGCGTGGGCGGCCTCGGGGGTCAGGTCGGGGAGCGCTGCCTCGATCAGCAGGGCGGCGTCGGCGGGGGTCCGGTTGAACACGTCGGCAGCGATCTGGTCGAGCTTCTCGGCGAGAGCGGTCCCGTGGGGGCTGCGCGGCCTGGTGGCGATACCGGCCTGGTCGATGACGCCGCGGTAGGAGGTCTTGATGACCAGCGGCGAGTTCCCGGCCCAGCTGGCGACGTCCTCGTAGTGCTCGCCGGAGCGCAGCAGCGCCGTGATGCCGGAGTGGCGGAGGTGGCGGAAGCGCAGCGCCCGGAGGTTCGCCTGGCCTGGCGCGGGGAACACGGCGGCGAGCACCGGGATGAACCACTTCTCCGAGAACGCCCCGAGGTCGATGGGTGCTCCGCTGTGGGTGGTGAACATCCTCGGGTTCTGTCGGTCGGGATCGGGTGACGTCGGGTCGGGTGCGGCGACGTACGTCTTGATGTGGCGCCGCAGCGCGGCCGCGCCCTCCAGGGTGAGCGGGACCAGCCGCGTGTCGCCCGCGTTGCGCGCCTTGAGCGACACGAACTGACGGGCGGTGTCGGCGCCGGTGAAGCGCAGCGGGTAGTTGACCTCTGCGCCGTGGATGATGATGAACGGGTTGGGGCCGTCGAGCACCGCCCAGTCGAGTCGAGCGGCGATGACCTCTTCTGGTCGGAGGTAGGCGTTGTAGCCGAGCTCGATCATGCCCCGGTAGCGGCCGCCGTCAAGGGTCTGGGCCACGCCGTTGCGGTAGGTGCCGCGCCGCTCGTGTGATGCCATCGCCGTGGCCATCGACGTGACCTGGTCCGGGCTCCAGAGCTGCTTGTCGGTGAAGTGCGTGGGAGGGGCCGAGACGATGAGCTTGTCGACGCGGGCGGTCCACGGGTCCGTGTCGAGACGTCCTTCAGCGACCGCTGACGCGAACGCGGTCTTGACCGTCCCGCATGCGGACTTCACCGTGGCGGGTCCGGTGGTCTCGGCAGCGGAGATCGGTGCCGGGGGCAGGTCGACCGGCGCGCCCGGGTAGGCGGCGGCGCGCTCGGCGGCTTCGACGGCTCGGCCCCACTTCTGCTCGGCGCGCAGGTTTGCGGTGCGGGTCCTCAGGTTCGTCGCCTTGCGCTGCTCGACGAACCCGATGCAGTCCTCGGTGGTGAGCCCGATCCCGTCGCTGCGGTTGAGGCGCATCGACTCGTGCGCTCCGATGCTGGAGTCGGACAGGCGGGCGTCGCCGGGGAGGTACCGGAAGAACTTCGAGGCGAGACGCAGGTCGCCCTCGTAGCCGCCGAGGGTCGAGCCGGCTCGCGGCGTGTGGCGCTTCGAGGCGCTGGCCTGGAGGTCGGCCATCTGCCAGGTGGCCAGTGCGTCGAAGTCCTCGAGCGGCGTCACTTCGCGCGACATGTGGTCCCAGGTGGTCGAGGCCACCTGGGCACGGAGCCCGGCGAGACCGCTCATCGGGCCGGGCTCCTCGTTCGGCGCCGTGGCCCCGATGCGCGCCACGGAGGCGATCGGTCCGCCGGTCGTGTCGGTCGGGGTCGGCGGCCTCGGGGTGAGCTCGACCACGTTGTCGGACGCCTGCGGCTCGGGGGCGGCGAGGCGCCGTGGTGTTCCAGCCTCGAGTGGGTGGCCCCGGTCATCGGCGGGAAGGTCAGCGACGATGGCTGCGGCGAGGAGACGGCGGAACGCAATGGCGTCCTCGAGGCCTGCGGGCAGGGCGAAGGCCCGGGGGGGGCTGCGGCGGTCGTAGCGCCGGTGGAACGAGATGCGGTCGGCACCCCACAAGGCCTTGCGGAGCTCATCGTCGGCTGCGCCGGGGCCCTCGGGCAGGGCGGTGGGGGTCGAGCCGGCGGTGCGGCGCTTGGTCGAGAACGCGGCGCTCCAGCGGGCATCGGGCTTGCGGCGGGCGCCCATCAGCGTGCCCAGGACGGAAGGTTGGTCGGTGTCACGCCGACGGACGTTCCGGGGGTGCGATGGGGGCGCAGTCGCGGCCGCCGGGACCGCCGGATCGGGCCCTTGTGTGTACGGGGCGTCGCTTGTGTGTGCGAGCGGCACCTGGTTGCCGGTCCCGGCGGTGTCCTCACCTTGGCCCTGGGACGATGAAACCCCCTCGTCAGAGGGGGTTTCGGAGCAACTCTGTGAAGCGCGCTTGCAGGGACTCGAACCCCGAACCTTCTGATCCGTAGTCAGATGCTCTATCCAATTGAGCTACAAGCGCAGAGCGCTGGGCGCCGGACGACCCTAGCCGGGGGCCTCGCTCCGCTTCCAACGGCTTCGGCTGCCATCACACGCCCGGCCCGGGCGCTCGGCTCGTCTGACCTGGCCGTGCGCTGCGCTCGCCGCCTCGATCTGATCTGATCGGGCCCGTCGTCGGCCCACACCTTCAGGAGCGGTCCATGCGGTTCATCGTGTACGGGGCGGGGGCCATCGGGGGTGTGCTCGGGGGGCGGCTGTTCCGGGCGGGCGAGGATGTGGTGCTCATCGCCCGGGGGCCGCACCACGACGCCATCCGGGACGCCGGGCTCACCGTCGAGTGCCCCACGGGGAGCGTCACGCTGCCGGTGCCAGTCGTCGACCATCCGACGCGGATCACGTTCACCGGCGACGACGTCGTGCTGCTCGCGGTCAAGGGCCAGCACACCGCCGAGGCCATCGCCGCGCTCGATGCCGCCGCCCCCGACGGCGTGCCGGTCGTGTCGCTGCAGAACGGGGTGGAGAACGAGCGGCGGCTGCTGCGCACCTTCGCCGACGTGTACCCGGTGTGCGTGATGATGCCGGCGGCGCACCTCGAGCCGGGCGTCGTCCAGGCCAGCTCCACGCCCGTCGAGGGCATCCTCGACATCGGCCGCCACCCCGACGGCATCGACGACCGGGCCGAGGCCATCGCCGCCGCCTTCCGCCGCGCCGGTTTCGACTCGGTGGCCCGGCCCGACATCGCCCGCTGGAAGCGCCGCAAGCTGCTGCTCAACCTGGCCAACGCCATCGACGCGGTGTGCGGGCTCGAGGGCGCCGGGCTGGACCTCTACGTCCGGGTCCAGGACGAAGGGGTCCGCTGCCTCGAAGCCGCCGGCCTCGACGTCGCCACCAAGGAGGAGGACGACGCCCGCCGAGACGGCGTCCTCAACATCGCACCCATCGACGGCCGGGACCGGGCCGGCAGCTCCGGCTGGCAGAGCCTCCAGCGCAGCACCGGCACCGTCGAGTCCGACTACCTCAACGGCGAGATCACCCTCCTCGGCCGCCTCCACGGCGTCCCCA
>CALANQ010000023.1 GCA_937926025.1 uncultured Acidimicrobiales bacterium | reverse complement strand
ACCCGCCGACGGGCAGGCCGAACAGCAGCCAGGGGTGGGTGTCGAACGCCTCGGTGGCCCGCTCCAGCAGCAGGAGGAACACCCCGCCGGAGATGCCGGCGCCGATGCCCACGGCCACCGCGAGCAGGCACCGCAGCACCCAGGTGCGCACCGGACCGCCGAACGTCAGGTGGTCGCCGGCGCCGGCCACCGTCCCCGCCGGTCGGGCGGCGGGCGGCTGGTTCGGATCGGGTTCCGGGTCGGTGGGCACGGCGGATCTCCTACGCGACGTTGGTTCGTCTGTTCGTAGGAGCCATCAGCCGGGGTTCCGGCGGTTGTGGCGAGCCCCATCGCCGGGCGCCAGCGTAGCCCGGCAGCGGCGGCGAGGGCGTTGGGTAGGGTCGCCCCATGCGTCCTCGCGGGAAGATCAAGGTCGGGGTCATCGGGCTCGACCACAACCACGGCCTCATGCTGGCGGCTCGGCTCTGGCAGGCCGGTGCCACCATCACGGCCCATCACGCCACCGGCGCCGCCAACCTGGTGGCCATGCGGCTGCTCGGGCCGAAGGCCAAGTCCCGGCCCATCGACGCCATCATCGACGACCCCGACATCGACCTCATCGTCACCGCCGCCATCCCCTCGGAGCGGGGCGACATCGCCGTCCGGGCGCTGCGCTCGGGCAAGCACGTGGTGGCCGACAAGCCCGGGGTCACCACCCGCAAGGGCCTGGCCGCCATCGACGTGGCGCTGGAGGAGACGGACCGGCGCTGGTGGGTCATGTTCGGTGAGCGCTTCGAGAACCGAGCGGTGGCCGAGGCGTGCCGCCGGGCCCGCATGGGCGACGTCGGCCGGGTCGTGTCGGTGCTCGGGCTCGGCCCCCACCGCATGGGTGCCGACGGTCGTCCCGACTGGTTCTGGGACCCGGAGGCCACCGGCGGGATCCTCGTCGACATCGGCTCCCACCAGGCCGACCAGTTCCTCATGGCCACCGGCGCTGGCACGGCCGAGGTGATCAGCTCGCAGGTGGGCAACGTGTCGGTCCCGGCCCATCCCGGGATGCAGGACATCGGCCAGATGGTCATCTCCGGCGGCGGGGCCATCGGCACCCACCGGGTGGACTACCTGTCGCCGAAGGGCCTGAAGACCTGGGGCGACGGGCGGCTCATGATCGTCGGCACCGAGGGGACGCTCGAGGTGCGGACCAACGTCGACGTGGCCGGCAAGAAGGGCCGCGAGCACCTGATCGTGGTCGACGCCAAGGGCACCCACCGGATCGACTGCGGCACCACCAAGGTCGACTGGGCGAAGCGCCTCGTGGCCGACGTGGTGGACGGCAGCGACACCTTCGTGAGCGCCGACCACGTGCGGGCGGTCAGCGACCTCACCCTGCGGGCCCAGGAGGCCGCGGCACCCTGGGCCTCGGTCCCCGGCGCGGCCGATGGCGATCGCGATCGCGACGAGGCCCCCATCGACGGCGAGGCGGTGGCGGCGTGAGCAAGCTCCGCATCGGCGTCCTCGGTCTCGGCATCGGGCGCCTCC
>CALANQ010000022.1 GCA_937926025.1 uncultured Acidimicrobiales bacterium | reverse complement strand
GGAGTGCGCCGCCATCTCCGTCGGCGTCATCGGCGGTGTCCCGATGCTGGACCTGCCCTACGTCGAGGACTCCACCGCCGAGACCGACATGAACGTGGTGATGACCGGCTCCGGCGGCTACGTCGAGGTCCAGGGCACCGCCGAGGGCAAGCCGTTCCTGCGGGGCGAGCTCGACGCCCTGCTCGACCTGGCCGAGGGCGGCATCGCCCAGATCGTGGAGCTGCAGCGCTCGGTGCTGGCCACGCCGCCGGCCCCGCGCTGACCGGCGGTCCGTGATGGGGGAGCGCACCCCGATCGTCCTCGCCTCGGCCAACCCGAAGAAGGCGGCCGAGATCGCGGAGATCCTGGCCGACCACCTGGAGCTGGTGCCCCGGCCCGAGGACGTGCCCGAGGTCATCGAGGACGAGGACACGTTCGAGGGCAACGCCCGGCTGAAGGCCGTGGCCCTGAGCGAGGCGACCGGGCTGGCGGCGGTGGCCGACGACTCCGGCCTCGAGGTCGATGCCCTCGGCGGCGCGCCCGGCGTGTGGTCCGCCCGCTACGCCGGCGAGGACGCAACGGATCAGGACAACGTCGACAAGCTGCTGGCCGCCCTCGCCGATCGCCCCGACCCCGCCGACCGGACCGCCCGGTTCCGGGCCGTCGTCATCCTGCGGTACCCCGACGGCCGGGAGCAGGTGGCCGCCGGCCACGTCGAGGGCCGCATCGCCGACGCGCCTCGCGGTCCCGGCGGCTTCGGGTACGACCCCGTCTTCATCCCCGACGAGGGCGACGGCCGCACCTTCGGCGAGATGACCCAGGACGAGAAGCACGCCATCAGCCACCGCGGCCGGGCCCTCCGCTCCCTCCTCGCCCAGCTCGAGGCCTGACCGACCCGGCCGGTCCCAACCGAAGTTGGTGTGAAGATTGGGCCAGGACCCCAATCCTCACACCAACTTCGGGGGTGGGGACGGGGTGGGTGGGCGGGTTACCAGCCTCGGAGGTCGATGGGCCAGCAGTCGACGACCTCGCCGGCCTGGTGGACCCAGAGCTGCTCGTGCTGGGAGACGGTGGGGTCTACGTGGGCGGGCCAGACCCCGACCCGATCGCCGACGCGGGGGAGGGCGGCGCCGTCGTCCATGGAGAACACGGTGTGCTCGTCGGCGTGGTACCAGACCGTGGCGCCGTCGATCGTCGAGTTGCCGTGGTCCATGCCCAGCGCCTTCAGCCCGCCGTCGGCGGCCGCCCAGCCGCCCGTGCCGTTCACCGACACCACAGTCAGGAGCAGTGAGAGGGCCTTGGCGAACCCGACGCCCGCTGCCTCGTAGTGCGTGTCCATCAGCGTGAAGCTGCCCGCCTGCAGCTCGGTGACCCAGTGGTTCTTCTTCCACGTCCCCGTCCCGCCGCCGGACACGACGTCGCCGCCGACGGCATCGTGGGCATCGAGCAGGACGGCCATCGCCTCCTCGACCTTCCCCGCCTGGTCGACGTCCTCGGTCATCAGGTGCCCCTCATACCCCATGACGCCGCGCACCCCGAGGCCTGCCGATCGGGCGAGATCGGCCAGTCGCCCGGCATCGTCGGGCCGGCAGCCGCAGCGGGGCATGCCGACGTCGACATCGACCAGCACCTCCCGCACCCCGGCGGCTGCGGCGGCCTCGATGGTCTCGGGGGAGTCGACGGCGACGGTGACCCGGGCGTCGGGCACGTGGTCGACCAGCGCCTTCAGTCGTCCCCGATCGACGCACTCGTTCGCCAGCAGGAGATCGGTGCCGAGGCCGGCGGCCGCCAGACCGGCCAGCTCCCGCACGGTGGCCGCGCAGAACGCGGTGTGCCCCGCGCCGGCGAGCCGCTGCGCCAGCGCCGTGGACTTGAACGCCTTGGCGTGCGGCCGCAGCTTGGTGCCCGGCCACGCCGCCCCCATCCGGGCGATGTTGGCGTCGAGCGCATCGAGGTCCACCACCAGCGCCGGCGTGGGCAGTTCCTCGATCCGCATCCGCCGGACCCTACGCCGCCGACCAGCTCACCGGGGCTGGCAGGTGGGGCAGGACCAGGTGGTGCGGCCGGCCAGGGGGTAGATGTCGAGCTCCGTGCCGCAGCGGCCGCAGTGCTCCTGCTTGTACACGTAGCGGCCCTCGCCGCGCTGGAGCTTGGACAACGGGCGGGGCAGCTCGTCGGCCCGCATGGTGACGATGCGGTTGCGCCGGACGCCGAGCTTCAGCTGGCGGACCGTCTCGTCCCACAGCGCGTCGAACTCCTCGCGCTGGACCGCCCGACCCGGGCGGCGCGGGTCGACGCCGATGATGTTGAGGATCTCGGACCGGTACACGTTGCCGATGCCGGCGATGACGTCCTGTTCCATCAGCAGCAGCCCGACGGGCTTGTCGCTGCGCTGGAGCTTGGCCCAGGTGGCCTCGGGGTCGGCGTCGCGGCGCAGCGGGTCGGGTCCCAGGCCGGCCATGACCGCCCGCTTGTCGGCGGGGGTGATGGCGGCGGCGAGCATCGGCCCGATCAGGTCCCATGCCACGTCCCGGTCCGGGCGGGCGAGCCGCAGGCGGGTGGTGCCGGTGGGGTCGGGAAGGGCGCCGTCGGCGTCGGCGGTGCGCCGGAACCACTTTCCGATGAGGCCGAGGTGCACGTGCAGGACCTGGCGGGACTCGAACGTGAGGAAGAGGTGCTTGCCCCACGCCTCGGTGCGCCGGAGGAGGTGGTCGTCGAGGAGGGCGGCGGTGTCCTCCGCCCGGGCCTGGGCGGAGCTGACGTGCAGCGTGGCTCCGGCGAGGTCGGCCCGGAGGTCCTTCGCCAGCCGGTGGATGGTGTGACCCTCGGGCATGGATCAGCAGGGTGCCAGACCACCAGCCCGATCCCCAAAGCTGGTGTTCTGGCGATGGTGTGGTGCCGGCGGCGGGACTCGAACTCGCACTGGCCAGGACCTAAACCTGGTGCCTCTGCCAATTGGGCTACGCCGGCGTGGGGGCCGATCCTAGGGAACCGGTCGAGCGCGGCCGGGAGGCGTTCCGGGAGGTCGCGGCAAGGGCACGGGTGGCCGCTAGCCTGCGCCGCTATGGAAACCCCGCTCGTGATGCCCGTCGCTCAAGGCCCCGGAGCCTTCGATCCCGGCTCGGACATCTACAACCGGCTCCTGAAGGAGCGCATCGTCTTCCTCGGCACGGATGTCAACGACACCATCGCCAACCAGCTCGCGGCGCAGATCCTGTACCTCGACGGGCAGGACTCCGAGAAGGACATCTACCTCTACATCAACTCGCCCGGCGGCTCCATCAGCGCCGGCATGGCCATCTACGACACGATGCAGTTCGTGACCGCCGATGTGGCCACGGTGTGCATGGGTCTCGCCGCCAGCATGGGCCAGTTCCTGCTGTGCGCCGGGGCGCCCGGCAAGCGCTCGGCGCTGCCGCACAGCCAGATCATGATGCACCAGCCCTCGGGCGGCATCCAGGGCCAGGCCTCGGACATCGCCATCCAGGCGGAGCGGATGGTCTACATCAAGCGCCTCATGGCGGAGAAGATCGCCGAGCACTCGGGTCAGAGCGTCGAGCAGATCGAAGAGGACTCCGAGCGTGACCGCTGGTTCACGGCGCTGGAGGCCAAGGAGTACGGCCTGATCGACAACGTGATCTCGCGGCGCTCCACCATCGAGAACTGACCGGCGGCCGCCGGGGGTTCAGCCCCCGGTGGTGCTGGTGCCGTCGGCGGGGGTCGACGAGGTGGTCGCGCCCGGTGCGGTGATCACGGTGTCGGGTGCGGTGGTCGTGGTGGTGCTGTCGGCCGGTCCGCCGCCGAGGGTGGCGTCGAGCTGCACGTCGCAGTGGTCCTGGGCGAACGCGGCCACCTTGGCGCGGTCGGCGTCGATGCCCTCGTGGGCGGCCATGGCTTTGCGCAGCTGGGCCGAGGCCTTGGCCTGGTCGGTGGGGTTCTCCTCGACGGCGTCGAGGATGTCGTCGACCAGGCTGACCACCTCGTCGGTCTCGTCGGCGATCGCTTTCGGCGCAGCGTCGGCGAGCTCCGCGTAGGCCGTCCGGGCCTTCTCGATCCGGTCGTCGAGGACGCTGGGGTCGGCCTCGGTGAACCGGTCGAGGACGGTCTCGAGCGCCGGGACCTCCTTCACCCGGGCGCAGAAGGCCTTGGTGGAGCCCGCGTCCTTGGTGCAGCCGGCGGCGACGGTGGCCAGGAGCGCGGCGGCGCCGGCGAGGGCGGCCGCTAGGAAGAGGCGGGGCATCGTCAGGCGGCGTGGACGCCGGCCTGGGCGGCGGTGGCCTTGGTGCGCAGCTCGTCGATGGCGTGGGCGAGGCCGGCGGGATCCCGGAACAGGGCGCTGCCGGCGACGAACACGTTGGCCCCGGCGGTGGTGGCGGCGGCGATGGTGCTGGGGGCGATGCCGCCGTCGACCTCGATGTCGACGTCGAGACCGCGGTCGAGGATGATCCGGCGCAGCTCGGCCACCTTGGCCTCCTGGGAGGCGATGTAGGCCTGGCCGCCGAAGCCGGGGTTGACGGTCATGATCAGCACCATGTCGACCAGGTCGAGGACGTGCTCGATGGCGGAGATCGGGGTGGACGGCACGATGGTGACCGCCGCTCGTGACCCGCCCTGGTTGATCTGGTCCAGGCAGCGGTGGAGGTGGATCGTGGACTCGGCGTGGATGGTGATGAGCTGGCAGCCGGCCTCGATGTACTCGCTGAGCAGCACCTCGGGGGTGTTGACCATGAGGTGCGCCTCGAACGGCAGGTCGACAGCGGAGCGGCAGGCGGCGATCATGCCGGGGCCGAAGGTCATGTTGGGGACGAACTGGCCGTCCATGACGTCCCAGTGGATGCGGTCGGCGCCGGCGTCGGCCAGGGCCTTGAGCTCGTCGCCCATCTTGGAGAAGTCCGCCGGGAGGACCGACGGAGCGATGTGGATGGGGCGGGCGGCATCGGTGGGCACGTCGGCATCCTACGGCCCGGCCGCGGACCGGTAGCATGCGCCGGTGACGACGCTGGAGCTGGACACCACCTCCATGGCCGTCGGCGGCGAGGCGGTGGCCCGTGACGAGTCCGGTCGGGTGGTGTTCGTGGCGGGTGCGCTGCCGGGCGAGCGAGTGCTCGTCGAGGTGGTGGCGGAGAAGAAGACGTTCGCCCGGGCCGTGGTCACCGACGTGCTGGATCCGGCGCCGGCCCGGGTCGAGCCGCCGTGCCCGAACGTGGCGCTCGGGTGCGGCGGCTGCGACTGGCAGCACATCGACGAGGACGAGCAGCGCGCGCTGCGGGTCGGCATCGTCACCGATGTGCTGGCCCGGGCCGGTTTCGAGGACCCGCAGGTGCGCTCGGGCGCGCCACTCGCAGCCGAAGGGCTGCGGACCACGGTGCGCGGCATCGCCGATGCCGAGGGGCGGTTCGCGTTCCGGCGGCGCCGGTCCCACGAGCCCATCGCGGTCGACCGCTGCCTCGTGGCCCATCCCGCCGTCAATGAGGTCATCGCCGCAGGCTCGTTCCCGCCAGGTCGCGAGGTCGTGATCCGCGTGGGCACCCGGACCGGCGAGCGGTCGGTGCTGGTGGACCCGGCGGGGGAGGGGACGCGGGTCCCCGACGGCGTGACCGTGGTGGCCGGACGGGAGCTCGAGGGGGGCCACCGGGCGTGGCTCCACGAGGAGGTCGCCGGCCGGAGGTGGCGGGTGTCCGCCCGTTCGTTCTTCCAGGCGAGCCCGGAGGGGGCGGAGGCCCTGGTGGCAGCGGTGCAGGACCTCGTGGCCGATCACGCACCGGACGCCGAGCGCCTGGTCGACCTGTGCTGCGGCGTCGGGTTGTTCGCCGGGACGGTGGGGGCGGGTCGGTCCGTGGTGGGCGTGGAGCGCAGCGCCTCGTCGGTGGCCGACGCCCGTCACAACCTTGCGGACCTCGATGCCCGCATCGTCAAGGTGGCGCTGGCCCGCTGGCGTCCGTCGCCGGCCGATGTGGTGGTGGCCGACCCGGCTCGGAGCGGTCTCGGCCGCGACGGCGCGCGGGCGGTGGCCGCCACCGGAGCCGAGCTGTGCGTGCTGGTCAGCTGCGATCCGGCGGCGCTGGGGCGGGACGCCGACCTGCTGCGGGCGGCCGGGTACCGGCACGTCGGCTCCGTCGTGGTGGACCTCTTCGGCCACACCAGCCACATCGAGGTGGTGTCGGGGTTCATACGGGAGCCGGAAGTGGGTAGAGGCCACGGGTGAGCGACGCAGCAACTCCGAACGATCCGTCATCCGGGTCCGAGGAGGACTCCGTAGAAGGTGCCGTGGACGGAGATCTTCGGGAGGTGAGCGACGCGGCGCTGGTCATGGCCGTGTCGCGCTATCACCAAGACGCCCTGGCCGAGGCGTACCGGCGCCATGCCGGTGCGGTGTTCGGCCTGGCCCGTCGGCTCCTGACCGATGCCACGCTCGCCGAGGAGATCGTGCAGGAGGTGTTCGTGCGCCTCTGGAACGACCCCGACAAGTTCGACCCGGCCCGAGGCACGCTCCGGGCCTACCTGCTGGCCCAGTGCCACGGCCGGTCGGTCGACCTGCTGCGGTCGGAGACGTCGCGCCGCAAGCGCGAGGAGAAGGACCACCGCCGCACCGCCGAGGCCGGGTACGACCTCGAGCGGGAGGTGTGGGACCTGGCGCTCGGGGAGCACGTGCGGGAGGCGCTGGCGACGCTGCCGGAATCGGAGCGAGCCGCGATCGAGCTCGCCTACCTGGGCGGTCACACGTATCGAGAGGTGGCGGTCATGCTGGATGAGCCCGAGGGCACGGTGAAGAGCCGGATCCGATCGGGGTTGAAGCGGCTGCGCACCGAGCTGGTGGGCGCGGGACTGGGATTGGAGGAGTGGTCGTGAGCGACGATGTGTTCTCCGAACTGCTCGGTGCCTACGCCCTCGACGCGGTCGATCCCGACGAGCGCGAGGCGATCGAACGCCACCTGGTGGACTGCCCGCGGTGCCGGGCCGAGGTGGCCGAGCACCGAGAGGTGGCCTCGTACCTGTCGCACTCGGGCTCCGCTGCTCCCGAGGGCGTGTGGGACCGCATCGCGGCCGAGCTCGAGCCGCCCGCTCCGCCCATGCGGATGACGATCCTGCCCACGGGCGAGGCCGCCATGGCGCCCGACGCCCCGGGCGACGAAGCCGAGCCGAGCGTCACCGCCATCGGCAACGCTCCCAGCGCCCGCCGCGCCTCCCGCCCGATGATGGCCGTGCTGGCGGTGGCGGCCTGCATCGTGGTGATCCTGGGTGCGGTGGTCGTCGTGCAGAGCCGCATCGATCGCGGCCAGACCATCGAGGATCTGGCGGCCGATGCCTCGGGCACCTCCAAGCTCCGGGTCGACCTGGCCGGCGACGCCGGCTCGGCCGAGGCGGTGGTCGGCGCCGACGGCACCGGCTACCTGATCATGGATGGCGTCGGAGCCCCGCAGGACGGCGACGTGTACCAGCTCTGGGGCAAGGTCGACGAGACCGTCCTCTCGCTGGGCACGTTCGGCGATTCCAAGGTGGTGCCGTTCTCCGTGGACCCGGACCGCATCGGCGACATCGAGCTGTTCGCGGTGACCCAGGAGCAGGCGCCGGGCGTCGTGGCCTCGGACCAGGACCCGATCCTGGTCGGCACCGTGTGATCTAGATCCGCTCCCCCCCCAAGGTGTACCGACCCTCGCACGTTCGGACGCACCGCACCCAGCGCCGGACCCTCGGGTCCGGCGCTGGGCGCGTCCGGGGTCGCGTACGGTGACGCCGATGCCGTCGCCAGCTGGTTCCCGGGCCTACTGCATGACCGCGTGGGAGCAGCCGCCCCAGCTGGTGGAGGTGCCACCGCCGGAGGCCGGTCCCGGGCAGGTGGTGGTGCAGGTCGCAGGCTGCGGGCTCTGCCACTCCGATGTGGCCATGATGGCGATGCCGGGAGCCATCGGCGAGCAGCTCGGGTGGCAGATCCCGTTCACGCTGGGCCACGAGTCCGCCGGGTGGGTGCACGAGGTGGGGGAGGGCGTTACGGGCTTCGCGGTGGGTGACGCGGTGGCGGTGGCGTCGCCGGCGTCCTGCGGGACCTGCCGGTTCTGCCGCTCCGGCCGGGAGAACGCCTGCGGATCCGGTCTCGCCGGCCGGGGGTACGGGCGCGACGGCGGGCTGGCCGACCTGCTGATGGTGGATGACGTGCGGGGGCTGTTCCCGGTGGGCGGCCTCGATCCGGCGCTGGCCGGGCCGCTCACCGATGCCGGTGCCACCTCGCACCATGCGGTCCGACGGATCCTGCCTCGGGTCCGCGACGACGGGAGCGTGGTGGTCATCGGGATCGGCGGCCTGGGCGGGTACGTGGTGCAGATCCTGCGGGCGCTCTCTCCGGCCCGGATCATCGCGATCGACCCGGATCCGGCGCGGCGGGAGGTGGCGGTCCGCTACGGCGCCGACGAGGTGCTCGAAGGGGTCGGTGACGGCACCGGTCGGGCGTTGCGGGCGATCCTCGGACCCGATGGCGCCGATGCAGCCATCGACGTGGTGGGGGTGGACGCCACCATCGAGTGCGGCATCCGGTCGCTCGGCACCGGCGGCGCCTTCGCGCTGGTGGGCGCGGCGGG
>CALANQ010000021.1 GCA_937926025.1 uncultured Acidimicrobiales bacterium | reverse complement strand
CTTCCTGACGGGTAATCCATCGGACCGGCCCCCGCGATCCTGAATAGGTCGAACGACCTCATTTCGAGGACGGGGGTTCTCACCCCGGACGCGCCACGGCCGGGCCCGAAGGCCCGGCCGTGGACGAGGTCAAGAAGCGAGCAGCAGCCCGAGATCAGCCCTGGATCGAGTTGCCCACCGTCTGGAACTTCGACGAAGCCGAGGTGCCCAGGAAGGTCACGGCGACGATGCAGACGACGGCGATGAGGGCGACGAGGAGGGCGTACTCCACGAGGGAGGCGCCACGCTCGTCGTCACCGAAGCGGGCACGGAGGTAGGAGGCGATGAAGTCGTAGGTGGTCAGCATTGGTGGAACTCCTGTGAGTGAGGGTGGGACCACCCAACGAGGTGATCGCCCATTGGATCGGTGCAACCGACCGGGCGCTGAATAGGCCAAACGGCCCATTAGGTCATCCGACCCACGCTCCGGACGTTTCCCCAGTTCAGCGGTGGCTCCCAGGAACCTCGCAGGCGACCTTCAGGTGACGAGATCGTCAGGTTGGGCCGGTCCGGGCGGGCGGTCCTCCTGGCGGACGCCGGGCACCGCCGCAGCCAGGTCGTCGCGGTGATCCGCGTCGGCCGCATCGAGGAACGCGCAGGTCGCCTGGTAGGCGCTGGTGATCATCTCGTCGCTGTGGCCGAAGTCGTTGTACTTGATGAGCGGCGTGCTCCCCGGCGGCAGCACCAGCACCTCGATGTTGGCCGGGATGCTGGCCAGATCGCGCTGGAACCGGCTTCGCCGGGCCAGCCAGTACGCGTAGGTGGCCATATCGATGGGCCGCTTCGGCTCGGGCCGGGGCCGGTCCCACGCACCCACGTGCAGCACGAAGATGCGGTCGCAGCCCAGCTCCACCGCACGGGACACCGGCACGTCGTTGACGATGGCGCCGTCGAGGTACTTGATCCCGTCGATCTCCACCGGCGGGTAGACCGCGGGGATCGCCGACGAGGCGATGATCGGATCCACGAGGGGCCCGCTGTCGAACCAGGTCTCGGTCCCCTCGACCAGGGCGGTGGCGATGCACTGGAACGGCACGGCGAGGTCCTCGAAGCGTCCGCCCGGGAGGACGGACTCGATGACCCGGCGGAGGTTGGCGTTGTCGTGGATGGCCACCCCCTTGCGCGCCAGCTGCACCGCCATGCGGACTTCCTGGTGGGTCAGCGGGACCCCCATCTCCTGGAGGCGCCCCACCATCACCAGCGACGGATCGGCGGCGATGGCAGAGCCGTTCAGCGCACCCACCGAGCAGCCCAGGATCAGATCGGGCTCGATCCGCCGCTCGAAGAGGGCCCGCACCATCCCCACCTGGAGCGCACCGAGGTTGCCGCCACCGCTGAGCACGAACGCCGTGCGTCGGGGCTTGCGGCGGAGGAGGTCGCGGATGCGGGACATGACCAGGTCAGGCTACCGCCCGTGTCCATGCGGTCACGCCGGATCCGCCCGTTCCAGGGCCCGGCGGACCAGGTGCGCGGTGGCCGTGGGATGGGTGAGGTGCGCGCCGTGCTCCGCCCCGGTGACGACGGCGTGCTCCCCCAGCGGCGCCGCCCGAGCGAGCTCTCGTGTGGCCCGCTGGTGCCACCAGGTGGTCTCCGATCCCGCCGCAGCGAGGACCGGGACGCGCAGCGCGGCGGCGTCGTAGGGCGCCGCGCCCTGCAGGGATGCGATGTCGGCTCGGAGCGCACCGCCCTCGGCCCGGCGGTCGGCCCGGGTCCGCGCGGGGAGCCGGCTCCAGAAGTGATCGCCGATCGCTCGTCGCATGAAGTCCTCGGCTTCGTCGGCCGGGTCCTCCCGGGGCGCCGACCGAGGTCGAGGCCACCAGGTCGTCCACGGCGCGGGCCGACCGGACAAGATCGGGCCGGCGCTCGGCGGCGATGAGGGCGATCACCCCGCCGATGCTGTGGCCGAACACGGTGGCCCGGCGGCCGTCAAGCACCGCCATCAGGGCCTCGACGTGCTCAGCGAGCGTGCCGATCGGGCAGCCCACGCTGCGCCCGTAGCCGCGCCGGTCGTAGCGGACCACGTGGAGGTCCCGCAGCTGGCGCGCCACCCGACCGAACGACGAGCTGCGGTCCATCGCCCCGTGCACCACGACCACCAGCGGCGCGTCGGGCTGGGTCGACGGTTCGTCCACCACGTGCAGGTCAGGAGGAGGCGCCACGGTCCGACCCTAGGCAGCCGACGCCTACCATCAGCGCCGTGGAGCTCTGGCTGATCAGACACGGACTGCCCCTGCGGATCGACGGAGGCGACGGCCCGGCCGATCCGCCCCTCTCCCCCGAGGGCGTGCAGCAGGCCGACCTCATGGCCGCCTGGTGGTCCCGGCACCCCGTCGACGCCGTGTACGCCAGCCCCATGCGGCGGGCCCACGAGACGGCCATGCCCCTCGCTGCCGCCACCGGGCACGAGATCCAGCTCGACGACGGGCTGCGCGAGTTCGACGCCCACCTCAACTTCTACGTGCCCATCGAGGAGCTGCGGGCCGACGAGGAGGCGTGGAAGCGCCTGGTCGAGGAGTGGCTGTCGCCGGAAGCCGAAGCCAAGCGCCAGGACTTCCGCAAGCAGGTCATCGCCTCGATCGATGCCATCGTGGCCGCGCACCAGGGCGAGCGGGTCGCAGTGGTGTGCCACGGCGGCGTCATCAACGCCTACCTGTCGGACATCATCTCGCTCCCGGGCACCATGTGGTTCGAGCCGGCGTACACCAGCGTCAGCCGGGCCATGGCGGGCGGCACCCACAAGCAGCTCGTCAGCCTGAACGAGACCCCCCACCTGCCCGAGCTGGTGGTTCCCGCCACCGTCGGCTGACTCGGACCGGGGTCAGTTCAGCCCGGCCCGCAGCATCGCGATGCGGGCGGCCACCACCTCGCGGCGGCGTGGATCGACCCGGTCGCTCAGCTCGTCGAGCACCTCGATGGCGGCGTCGATCCGGCCCACGGAGGCGTACGCCTCGGCCAGCTCGACCCGGGCCCGGGGCGCACCGCCGATGCCGGGGATGTCGCTGCGGAGCTCCAGGGACCGGAGCAGCCGGGTGGGGTCGCCCAAGCCCCGGTAGATGCCGGCCAGGTTGGCCAGAACGCGGGCCAGGACCTGTGGGCGGGGCGTCGGGACCAGGAACGCCGGGTCGAACGTGGCACCCTCGCCGTGCACGGCCCGGAACCGCTGCTCCGCCCCGCGGGCGTCGAGCCAGCGGCCCCGGTCGAACGCGTCCACCCAGCGGGTGGGGGCGGCACCGTCGCCCACCAGGAAGTGACCGGGCATGCCGACGCCCGTGGCCACCACGTCCAGCCGCTGGGCCACCTCGATGAGCACGATGCCGAGGGTGATCGGGATGCCGATCCGGCGGCGCAGGACGTCGGGCAGCATCGAGTTGCGAGCGTCGTAGTAGACGTCGGCGTCCCCCCGGAACCCGACGGTCGTGAAGAGGTGGTGCACGATGCCGTCGAGGTCCGCCCGGTCGGGCCCGACGGCGGCCGCGGTGTCGTCGGTGAGGGCCTCGAGCGCGCTCAGGCCCCGGGCGATGGGCTCCGGGTGGCCGAGCTGGGCGGCGACCACCAGGCACGCCTCCCCCAGGGGGACGACCGGGCTGCGGACCAGCCGCCCGAACTCCTCGCGATGGTCCACGGTGCGGCCGGCCGATCAGCGCTGGATCAGGACCAGGCGCTCCCGCGTCATCTCCCGCACCGCGTAGTGCGGCCCCTCCTTCGTGTTGCCGCTGTCGCGCACGCCGCCGTAGGGCATCTGGTCGGTCCGGAACGTGGGCACCTCGTTGACCAGCACGCCGCCGAAGTCCAGCTCGTGCACCGCTCGGAGGGCAGCATCGAGATCGCCGGTGAACAGCGCCGCCTGGAGCCCGTAGCGCGTGTCGTTGGCCTGGGCGATGGCGTCGTCGAGGTCGTCGTAGCTGATGATGCTCACCAGCGGACCGAACACCTCGGACCGGCACACCTCCATGTCCGCGGTGACGCCCGTCAGCACCGTGGGGGCCAGCACCTCGCCCTCGAGGTCGCCGCCCACCAGCACCTTGGCGCCCCCCTGGACGGCTTCGTCGATCCAGCCCTTCACCCGCTCGGTCTCGCCCTTGCTGATCAGCGCGGAGACGTCGGTGTCCTCGCTCAACGGGTCGCCCACCACCAGCGCCTCGACCTTGGGCACCAGCGCGTCGGTGAAGCGGTCGGCGATGTCGCGGTGGACGTAGATGCGCTGCGTCGAGATGCAGGACTGACCGGCGTGGCTGAAGCCGGCCACGCTGATCTTCGACGCGGCGGTCTCCCAGTCGCCCGAGGGCTCGATGATGACGGGAGCGTTGTTGCCGAGCTCCAGGCCCACCTTCTTCTCGGCGGCCTTGGCGGCGATGGACCACCCGACCTCGGGCGACCCGGTGAAGGTCACCACGGCGACGTCCGGGTGCTCCACCAGCGGGTCGCCCACGGTGCCGCCCGACCCGGTGACGATGCTCAGCCAGCCCGGGGGCAGCCCGCACTCGTCCATGAGGATCTCCTGGAGCCGGATGGCCGACAGCGGCGTCTGGCTCGCCGGCTTCAGGACCACGGGGCAGCCGGCGGCGATGGCCGGCGCCACCTTGTGGACCACCAGGTTCAAGGGGAAGTTGAACGGCGAGATCGCCGCCACCACACCTCGGGGCACCCGCAGGGTGAACCCGAGCTTGCCCTCGCCCGGCTGGGCGCCGTCGACCGGGACGATCTCGCCCACCAGGGTGCGGGCCTCGACGGCGGCCGCCTGGAAGGTGATGACGGTCCGCTCCGCCTCGACCCGGGCGGTCTTGATGGGCTTGGCCGCCTCCTCGGCGATGATGATGGCCAGCTCGTCGCGGTGGCGGACCATGGCCTCCGCGGCGGCGTCGAGGATCTCGGCCCGCTTCCAGGGCGCCAGCGGCTCGGCCAGGGCGGCACGGGCGACGGCGACGGCCTCCTGCACCTCGTCGGGCCCGCACGACGGCACCCGCCCGATCTCGTGGCCGTCGAAGGGCGAGCGGACCACCACGCTGTCGTCGGTGGTCACGGTGCGATCGCTGGTCGGTGGCGGACATGGCGGACTCCGTTGGGGGGGACGGCGGCAGGTGCAACGACGGTCTTATCACCGTTGCTCGCGATCGACACCGCTACCCTGCCGCGGTGCCGTCCAGCGCCTGGCCCTTCCTCGACCACCCCGGCCCCCTGGCCTTCGCCCACCGGGGTGGGGCCGGTGACTGGCCCGAGAACACGATGCCGGCGTTCGAGGGGGCGGTGGCCCTCGGGTACCGCTACGTGGAGACCGACGCCCACGTCACCGCAGCCGGGATCTGCCTGGCGTTCCACGACGACCGGTTGGACCGGGTCACCGACCGCACCGGGGTCATCGCCGAGCTCACCTACGACGAGGTCCGCGGCGCCCGGGTCGACGGCCGGGAGCCCATCCCCCTGCTGGAGGACCTGATCGGGTCGTACCCCGACCTGCGGGTGAACATCGATCCCAAGCACGACGCCGCGGTCGACCCGCTCGTCGCCGTCATCGAGCGGACCGGTGCCATCGACCGCGTGTGCGTCGGCTCGTTCTCCGACGCCCGCATCACCCGGCTGCGAGAGGCGCTGGGCCCGCGGCTGTGCACGTCGCTGGGCCCGAAGGCCATCGCCCGCCTGCGCGGCGGCTCGTTCGGGCTGCCGGCCGGTCGCGTGGTCGGCGGTTGCGCCCAGGTGCCGCACCGGTACAAGGGGGTGGCGGTCACCGACCAGCGGTTCGTCGACCGGGCCCACGCCGCCGGGCTGCAGGTGCACGTGTGGACCATCGACGATCCCGAGGAGATGCACCTGCTGCTCGACCTCGGCGTGGACGGCATCATGACCGACCGTCCGGCGGTGCTCCGCGACGTCCTCACGAGCCGCGGCGCCTGGTTCTGATCCGGCCCGATCCGGCCGGTCTCCTGTGGATGGACTGTGCACGGCGCTGTGCATCCGAGGGGTGAACCTGGGGAGAACGGAAAAGGTTCGGGGACAACCCTGGGGACGGCGAAAAAGTGCTTGACCGCCCTTGTCGGGCGGGCGCATGGTGTCCCTCGCCAGGCCGCACGGAGCGGCTCGAACACCGGGCAGGAAGCCCTCGGAGGCACCCACCAGCTTGCTGGGAAGGGCCATCGGGGGTGGGTCCGGCGGGAGGGTCGCCACCGACAGCCCGGTGGGTTCGGGAACCCGAACCGGCGCCTTCGGGCGACGGGGACGGCGTTCGGATCCGGGTCGCCGAGCCGGTGTCCCGACCCTCGGGTCGAGGCAGCGGAGCGAGGCCCAGCCGGTACCCGGCACCGCGGTCCCTCGGGGCCACGGCCGCAGGGGATCCGGCACCCGCCGGTCCGCCGGCGCCGAGGCCCTCGGGCCGCGGTGGCCGCTGATCGGAGGATGCGAGGTGCAGGAGGTCCGCCCCCGGGCGAGGCCGCCGGTGGCTCGCAACGGTCGGCCCCGAGGAGCTGGCGTGGGCAACCCGCCGGTTACTCGGGGCCACCACCGTTTTCGGGGTCGGTCCCCTGGCCCCGCACGGCGCCCTCCCGGTGAGCAGCGCCCGCTCAACTTCCTCGCGCCCGAGCCGACAGGGAGCCGTGATCCGGCCTGTCTCCCTCCAGGCCCGCGAGGAGCCCTGCATGCCAACGACCTCTCGAAACCGGAACCGCACGGCGGTCGTCGCCATCGCCGTCGCGGTCCTCGCGTCCTCGTGCAGCCTGCTGCCGGGGCACGGTGACGATGCGGCCGGGCCCAACGACGACGTGACGGTGGCCGCGGTCGAGAGCGGCCTGGACACGGCCGGCAAGCCCGAGCGGGGCGGCCAGCTGGTGTACGGGCTGGAGGCCGAGGTCGGCACCACGGGCTACTGCCTGCCCGAGGCCGAGCTGGCGATCTCCGGCATGCAGGTGGCCCGCGCCCTCTACGACACCCTCACCGTGCCCGATGAGGACGGCGACTACGTGCCCTACCTGGCCAAGGCGATCGATCACGACGACTCCTACAAGGAGTGGACGATCTCCCTGCGCCCCGGCATCACCTTCCACGACGGGTCGTCGCTCGACGCCAAGGTCGTCAAGAACAACCTCGATGCCTACCGAGGCGCCTACGACAACCGCAGCCCGCTGCTGTTCAGCTTCGTGCTGGCCAACATCGACGACGTCGAGGTGCTCAACGAGCTCACCGTGCGCGTGACCACGAAGAAGCCGTGGGTCGCGTTCCCCGCCGTGCTCTACGCGTCGGGCCGCCTCGGGATCATGGCGCAGAAGCAGCTCGACATGAGCAAGGAGGACTGCGCCACCCGACCCATCGGGACCGGCCCGTTCTCGTTCGTCTCCTGGAAGCGCGACCAGGCCCTGAAGGTCCGCCGCTACCCCAAGTACTGGCAGGAGGCGCCCGACGGCAAGTCCTACCCGTACCTCAACGCCATCGAGTTCCGGCCCGTGCAGAACAGCGACTCGCGGATCGCGCAGCTCCAGCAGGGCGAGCTGAACATGATGCACACCTCGACCTCGTCGGACATGGCCGACACCCTGCCGTCGATGCGCGACGCCGGCGCCATCAACCTCCTGGTGTCCTCGGAGAAGACCGAGGTGGCGTACGTGATGATGAACAGCTCCGTGGCCCCGCTGAACGACCGGGACACCCGCTTGGCCATCGCCCACGCCATCGACCGCGAGGGCCTCAACGAGAAGTCCAACAAGGGCTTCCCGCAGGTGGCCAACGGGCCGTTCGCGCCGACCGTGCTGGGGCACCTCGACGACCCCGGCTTCCCGGCGTACGACCTCGAGGCCGCCAAGGCCCAGGTGGCGAAGATGAAGAAGGCGGGCAAGGACACGTCGCTCTCGCTCCTCACGTCGGCCGGTCCGGTGGCCGTCCGCCAGGCGCAGCTCGAGAAGCAGATGCTGGAGGCCGCCGGCTTCACCGTGGCGCTCGAGATCGAGACCGAGGCCGACCTGATCAAGCGGGTCATCGGCGGTGACTACGAGCTGGCCGCCTTCCGCAACCAGCCGGGCGAGGACCCGGACATGGACTACATCTGGTGGTACGGCGAGGACAACCCGGTGAACTTCGGTCGCTTCAACGACCCGGTCATCAACAAGAACCTCGACATCGGCCGGACCAACCCCGATCGCGACACCCGGCGCGAGGCCTACGAGGCCATCAACCGCCAGTTCGCGAAGCAGGCGTGGAACGTCTGGCTGTGGCACTCGCCGTGGGCGGTGGCCGAGGCGTCGAACGTCCACGGGATCCTGGGTCCGGACCTCCCGGGAGACCAGGGCCCGCCCTCCGCGCGCCTCGTGACCGGACATTCCCTGCTCGGAGTGTGGATCGACCAGAACTGACCCGCGGGCCAAGCGATCGCGATGCGGCCACGGCACCCCATGAGGCCCGCTATGGTCGCGGTCACGTCGCTTGCCGGGGGTCACACCCTGAAGCAGCGGCCGCCCAGCACATCCGCACCCCAGGGGAACCCATGCGTCAATCAACTCGGCCCTCCGGCCGTCGGGTCACCGTCGCTGCCACCGCCATCTTGGCCCTGAGCCTCCTGGCCTC
>CALANQ010000020.1 GCA_937926025.1 uncultured Acidimicrobiales bacterium | reverse complement strand
GAGGACTGGCCAGACGAGCCGTCCGCGGATCCGGAGGCGGCGGTGGGGTCCTACGAGGTCCGGGTCGCGCAGCTGCGGCGCGTCCTGGCGCTGGCCGTGGAGCTCGGGGCTGATGCCGACCCGACCGTCGAGCTGGCCGACGATGCGGAGCTGGGCAGCTTCCAGATCGGCGTGCTCAGCCCCATCGGCGCGCTGGACCGTCAGCGGCTCCTCACCGCTCCCGGGGTCGACCAGCGGCTGGCGCTGCTGACCGAGTTCCTGGATGACCAGGAGCTGATGCTGCGAGCCCGGCTCGACGACCTCTGACCGGCTCCGGACCGACCACCGACCGGCGTCGCCCGATCCCGGCGCCCGCGTGCCAGGTCAGGACGCGGGATGGGCTTGGAAGAAGGCCCACATCAGCTCGCTGGCCATGATCTCGTGGGTGGTCGGGCCGAGGCGGGGCACGTCGATGGCGCCGGGCCAGGTGTGGCCCCCGCCCTCGACGCGGTAGTAGTCGACCGTCGCGTCGTCGTCGCACCCGGACCAGGTGGTGCGGGTCACGTTGGCACAGACGTCTTGGACCTCCGGTCCGCCGCAGCCGTTGTGGTCGGCCCAGGCGGCCATGGTGTCGGCCACGGGCTTCACCACCGTCCGCAGGGCCTGACCGCCGTCGATGGGCACGACCGGGTCGTCGGAGCCGTGGAAGTAGATGATCGGCGCCGGCGGGGCGTCGGCGCACGGCGGCCCGTAGAGGGCGCCGGCCACGCCCCCGTACGCGGCGAACCCGAAGCTGCCGGCGCAGGCCAGGGCGAACGTCACCGCGGACCCGTTGGAGATGCCGGACACGTAGCGGCGGGCCGGGTCGACGCACCACGTGGCCGCGATGTCGTCGTCCATGGCCTTCAGGAAGGCGGCGTCGCTCGTGGGCTCCGACGCTGGCTGGAGGAAGTTCCACATGGTCGGGAACCCCCGGGCCTGGGGCGATGCCACGAGGAAGCCGTCGCGGTCGGCCAGCGCCGAGAAGCCGCTGTAGGCCAGCTGTTCCACGGCGTTGGACCCGAGTCCGTGCACCGTGACCACCAGGGGCGCGGGCCCGCTCAGGCCCTCGGGCACGTACACCAGGTAGCTCCGCTGCTCCCCGGCCACCTGGACCGAACGCTCGACGACGCCGGTCCTGCCGCCGGTCGGGCAGGCGCCGGTGGGTGGCGTGGTGGTGGACGAGGTCGACCGCGGCGAGCTGGTGGTGGGAGACGCCGTGGTGGTGGGCCGCGTGGTGGTGGTGGACGACCGCGTGGTGGAGGAGGGCGCGGCGTCGGATCCGCCCGAGGCGCCGCACCCGGCGAGGACGACCACGGCGAGGAGCGCGGCGACGACCGCCCGCCGCCCTCGTGTCCTCCCGGCTCGCTCCACGGCCCGCACGGTAGCCACGCCCGCGTGGCGCGCTGACCGCTTCGGCCGACCCCTAACAGGACCCTCACACCTCGCGTCGGTCCCGAGGACCAGCCCGCCCCGTCTGCCAAGATCGGCGACGGGGCGGTAGCTCAATGGTTAGAGCAGGGGACTCATAATCCCTGGGTTGTGGGTTCGATCCCCACCCGCCCCACCGATTCCTCGCCTGCGTCCGCCGGCGTCCGGCTCCGTTGCCCGGACGGCGTCGCTCAGCGGAGGGCGCCGGTCCAGTCGGCGATGCGGGTGGCGAAGCGGTCAGGGTCGAGGAGGTGCAGGAAGTGGGTGCCGCCCTCGACCACCTCGACGGTGGCGGAGCCCATGGTGCGGAGGACGGCGGCGTCGTTGTCGCTGGGCGGGTCGGCGAGGATCACCAGGGCGGGGACGGCGATGCCGGAGACGGCGGCCTCGAACCCGGCTTGGGTCGCCGCGGTCTCGTCGGGGTCGAGGAGGGCGGCCCAGTAGGACAGCACCACCTCCTGGCGGGGGTGGATCGCCGCCTGCAGCCCGGCCCGCTGCTCTTCGGGGACGGGGGCGAGGAGCTCCGCCTCCCACTCGCCGAAGGCGGCGTCGAAGTCGTCGCCTCGGAGCCGGTCGGCGTACGGGGCCAGCCCGGCGGCCAGGTCGGGGAGGTACAGGCCGACCGGGTCGAACGCCACGATGGAGCGCGGGCCGAACACGGCGGCGTGGACGAGGGCGATGGTGGCGCCCAGCGAGTGGCCGACGATGGTGGGGGCCTCGATGCCCAGGTGCCCGATGAGCTCCTGCACGGCGATGGCGCCCTCCACCGCGTTGCACCCGTCGGCGGGCGACTCGCCGTGGCCGGGCAGGTCGACGGTGGTGCAGCGGAACGTGCCGCTCAGCCGGTCGACGAACGGCGCCCAGCGGGTGCGGTCCGCGCCGAGGCCGTGGAGGAAGACGAGCGACGGACCGTCGCCGGTGTCGGTGTGGGCGAGCACGGCGGACCTAGGCGGTGGCGTCGGTCGGGACGTGGGGCGGCACGGTGTGCAGGCACGGCGGCACGTCGACGGGCGGACCGGAGGCGGGATCGAGCGGGTCCGATCGATCCGGCACGACGGCCGCCTCGGGAGCGACCACCGCCCCGGTCTCGGCGACCACCGCCCCGGTCTCGGCGATCACCGCCCCGGTCTCGGCGACCACCGCCTCGGTCTCGGCGTCCACCGCGGGGCCGATCGGCGGGCGGGCAGCCAGCTGGGCCAGGATCGCTCGGGCCTCGGGCTTGGAGACGGGGCGGGCCCCCTTGCCGAGCTGGCGGGACACCACGGCCGGCTCGGCCATGGTCTTCTTCCAGCCCTGGGTCACGAGGTACCAGCGGGACTTGCGGGCCTCCCGCAGATCGCGGACCAGGCGCCGACCGAACGTGACCCACCGGTCCTGGCGGATCAGCAGGGCGTCGGCCAGCAGCCCGCACGCCCGCAGCGGCTCGATCAGCTCGGCGGCGAAGATGCCCTCGGCCACCACCACCCGGGCATCGCCCCGCTCCACGACCTTGGTGCCGACGGCCCGGTTGTGGCTGAACGAGTAGTCGGGGACCCTCACCTCACGGCGGCAGCACAGCTCCTCGAGCGCCGCCACGGCGGCATCCGGGTTCCACGACCCGGGGTGCTCCCAGTCGACCTTGCCGTCGGCGCCGAGCGGCATGCCCGGCTCCGTGTCGGCCCGGTAGAAGTCGTCGAGCGCCAGGATCGGCAGCCCCACGGAGCTGGCCAGGTAGGTCTTGCCGCTGCCCGAGGGGCCGACCAGCAGCACCACATCGGCGCATCGTTCGCTGGAGCCCGCAGCATCGTCCACGGGATGCCATCGTGCCAGGCCCGCCCGCATCGTGCACACGCCGGGTTCACCCATCGTTCAGGCAGCGGACTCTGGTTCTCGTCGCGATCCATCGGTTCTCGTGCAAGAGCGGCAGCCTCAGGCTGCTCGTTCCCCACCAGAACGGCGGGCGCCTGGTTCTTGCCGAGATCCGACAGCCTCAGGCTGTTCGTGCTGCACGAGAACCGAGGCGACCCGGTCGGCGGGAGCGGAGGCGTCAGTCGCCGAGCCAGGCGGGGGCGCGGTCCAGGAGGTAGGCGCTGACCTGGTGGCAGCGGTCCAGGGTGTCGCAGAGCAGGTCCTGCTGGCCGAGGTAGACGTGGGCCAGGGCGACCTCGACCCGGGCGACGATGCCGACGGTCCGGTCCGCGCCGTCGGTGACCGAGGCGAAGGAGTCGATGGCGGACACCTCGAGCGGCAGGTCGGGTCCGCCGATGCCGGCGAGGGCGGTCGCGAGCCCCAGCAGGTCCGGGCCGAACGGCAGCGGTGGAAGGCCCCAGTTGAAGTGGAGCGGGAAGCGGTGGATGTCCGGCGGGTCCTCGGGGTCGTCGGACTCCTCGAGCTCCAGCACCAGGTCCTCGAACGACAGCAGGATGCGCGGGTCGATCTCCAGGGCCAGGTGCAGGTCCAGCGGGCCGCCGCAGGCGTCCTCGGGGTGGAGGTCGACCTCCCAGGCCTGCCGCAGCGAGTACGTCTCCACGAAGTGGCGCTCGTCGTGGACGTGGAACCCGTGGTCCACGGCGTGGTCCTTGAGATCGGCCACGAAGCCGGCGACATCGATGACCGCCACAGCAGCTCCTGATCGGTGGGGGAATCGGGGCGACCAGCCTGCCACGTGGACCCGCCAGCGCCCCACCGCCGCTACCGTCCGGGCGCATGGCCGTCGATCCCGTGAACCCCCTGGTGGTGCTGGGCGCCCTGACGGAGGCCGCCGACGCCATCGCGGCAGCCCTGGCGGCCACGTCGGACTGGGGCGAGACCGGCGGCAAGGACGGGCAGCACCACAGCGACCTGGCCGCTGACGCCGCCGCGGTGGCCGTGCTGGTCGATGCCGGGTACGGCGTGCTGAGCGAGGAGAGCGGCCGGACCCACCCGGAGCGGCCGATCACGGTGGTGGTCGACCCGCTCGACGGGTCCACCAACGCATCCCGCCGGATGAGCTGGTGGGCCACCAGCCTGTGCGCCGTCGACGCCGACGGGCCCCTCGCGTCGACGGTGATCGACCTGCGCCACGAGGTCCGGTACACGGCGATCCGCGGCCAGGGCGCAGCCCGCGACGGCACGCCGATCCGGCCCTCGGGCTGCCGGGACCTGGGGGAGGCCATCGTGGGCCTCAACGGGGTGCCGGCCGGTCACGGCGGCTGGGCCCAGTACCGGGCGTTCGGCGCCGCCGCCCTGGACCTGTGCGCGGTCGCCGACGGCACGCTCGACGGGTACCTGGACGCCACCACCGACGAGCTCGGCGTGTGGGACTACCTGGGGGCGCTGCTGGTCTGCCGGGAGGCCGGCATCGAGGTGGTCGACGCCGCCGGGCGTGATCTGCTCACCCTGGAGCACGGCGATCGCCGCACGCCGGTGGCGGGGGCCACGCCGGAGCTGCGGGACGCCCTGCTGGCCCTGCACCCCGAGCACGGCACCTGACGGGCCCGCCGACCGAGGGTTCGAGCGGGTGCTCTCGTAGGCTCCTCAGGTGCGCGACCGGATCCACCTCGCCCTGCTGCGGCTGTACCAGCGCATGCCCACGCCGATCCGCCGGCGCATCGTGCGGACGGTGGCCCCCTCGTACACGGTGGGCGCCATGTGCTTCATCGAGCGGGAGGACGGGGCGGTCCTGCTGGTCCGCCTGGCGTACCGCAAGCGGTGGGGCGTCCCCGGCGGCTTGCTCCAGCGCGGTGAGGAAGCGGCCGACGGTGCCCGCCGAGAGGTGTTCGAGGAGGTTGGGGTGGCGGTCGACCTGATCGGCGAGCCCCGGGTGGTGGTGGACGCCGAGCCGCAGCGGGTGGACATCGTCTACCGAGCCCGCCTGGCCGATGGCGTCGACCCCGATGCGGCGGCCCCGCAGTCTCCGGAGATCCTCGAGGCCCGCTGGTTCCCGCGGGAGTCGCTGCCGGAGCTCCAGCACGAGACGGTCACGGCGCTGCTGGCGCTGGCTCGCCCGGGGCCCTCGGTCTCGGCGCCGCCGCTGGGGGTCGAGGCACCGGGCCGGTAGCGTTGCCAGACGGCGAGCTCCCCCCGACCCTTCGCCCACCCGTCTGTGCCCATCCCCTCCCGGAACCCTGGTCCTCCGCTCCTCGTCGGTCGCGACGCCGAGCTGGAGCTGCTCACCGGTCTGGTCGATCGCCTGTCGCTCGGCACCGGTGGGGCGGCCACGCTGATCGGGGCGCCCGGCTCGGGTAAGACGTCGCTGCTCGATGCGGCCACCGCCCACGCGGCGCGTGGCGGTGTGCGGGTGATCCGGGTGGTGGGTACCGAGGCGCAGCCCCACCTGCCGTGGTCGGCGGTGGCGGAGCTGTGCCTGCCGTTCGAGGATCGGCTCGATCGGGTGGGTGCGGTGCGCGCTCAGGCGCTGCGGTGCGCGCTGGCCCTGGACACGGCCGACGGGCCGATCGATCCGCTGGCGGTCGCGCTGGGGGGGCTGTCGCTGCTGGGCGAGGTGGTGGCGGCCCAGCCGGTGCTGGTGGTGATCGACGACCTCCAGTGGGTCGATGACGAGAGCCGCGGCGCCCTGGCGTTCCTGGGGCGGCGCCTCGGCGACGACCCGGTTGCGATGATCGCCGCCAGCCGCGACCCCGCGGCGACGGCAGGAGATCCGGTGCCCCTGGGGGCCCTGTCCACCGACGCCGTCCGGGAGGTGCTGAGCGCCGCCGGGGTCCGGTCGCCGGGGACCCAGGCCGCCATCGCGGAGCTGGCCGACGGCAGCCCGCTGCTGGCCCGCCGGCTGGCCGATGCGCTGACGGCCGAGGAGCGCTCGGGGGCCCGCCCCGTGCCGCCCACGCTGCGGGTACCCCGGGATGTGGCCGACCTCTACGTGCCGCTGCTGGACGGGTTGACGGGCCCGTCGTTCGAGGCCGTGGCGGTGGCGGCCGCCGATGGCAACGGCGACCTGGCTGCGGTCACCGCCGCGCTCGAGGTCCTCGGCCTGGACGTGGCCTCGCTGGAGCCGGCGGAGGAAGCCGGTCTGGTGGTGATCGAGGCCGGGGCGATCCGGTTCGTCCACCCGCTCGCCCGGACGGCGGCGTACCAGGCGGTGCCGGCCCCGCAGCGGCGACGGGTGCACGCGGCGCTGGCAACGGCGGCCGGGCTGAAGACGCCGGTGGGCATCGCCCACCGGGCCATCGCCGCCGTGGGCGTCGACGATGACCTGGCTCGCGATGTCTCGTCGATGGGGGCCGACGCCCAGCGGCGCGGTGCGCCCCTGACCGCCGCCACCCAGTTCGTGCGGGCGGCGTCGCTCAGCTCCGACGCCGCCGATCGGGCCGATCACCTGGTGGCGGCCGCCCGGGCCGCGGTGGCCGGGGGCGAGCTGCCGTGGGCGGCCGAGCTGGTGGCGTCGGCCCGGGCCGAGGATGCCGACCGGGGCGACCGGCTCGACGCCCGGCTGGTCGACGTGCGCCTGGCGGTGGCCGCCGGGGATCTGGCTCGGTCCCGCGCGCTGGCGGAGGAGGCGGCCGATGCGTTCGGTGCGTCGGATCCGCGTGGCGCGGTGGCGCTGCTGGTGGAGGCGGTCCGGCCGATGCTGGTCGGGGCCCCGCTGGAGGCACCGGCGCTGATCGACCGCCTGTGGGACCTGGCGGCGCCCCTGCCCGACGAGGAGCGCCTCCCCGCCGAGGTGCTGTTCGGATGCGGGCGCTACCTGCAGGGCGATGCGGAGGCGGCCGGCCGCCACGTCGGCCGCTGGCGCGATCTGGTCGCTGCCCAGGGCCCGGTCGCGGCCGGTCCGTTCCTGGCCGAGACCGCGGTCCTCTACTACGCCTACTCCCACCAGGCGCCGGAGGCGATGGCCATCCTCGATTCGGTGGAGCCGGCCATCCGGGCCAGCTGCGCCACCGGCGCCCTGGTGCCGGTGCTGTGCGCCCGCTCCTACCTGGCGTACGGCTCCGACCTGCGGGCGTGCGTGGAGGCGGGGCGGGAGGCGCTGGCGCTGTCGGAGGAGACGGGGCAGCCCGGCATCACGTTCGTGGCCCAGACCACGCTGGCCATCGGCGCGGCGTCGGTGGGCGACGAGGCGCTCACGGTGCAGGTGGCGGACCTGCTGCTGGTCAGCGGCACCGAGACGGGCGAGGTGTGGGCCCGGGCGGCCCTGGGGCGGCTCCACCTGGTGCAGGACCGGCCGGAGTCGGCCGTGGACCAGTTCGCCCGGCTCCGGGATCGCATCGGAGCCGTGAACCGCTCGTTCGCCCCGTTCGAGGGCGACGAGGCCGAGGCGCTGGTGCGGGTCGGCCGGCTCGACGACGCCCGGGCCATCCTCCCGGTGCTCGAGGCGGCGGCGGTGGCCCGGGGCGGGTGGAGCCGGGGTCAGCACGAGCGGGTGCTCGCCCTCCTGGCCCCCGATATCGACACGGCGGTGGGCCACTTCGAGGCAGCCCGCGACGAGTTCGCGGAGACCGACAACAAGATCGCGCTCGGCATCGCCGAGCTGACCTGGGGCGAGTGGCTGCGCCGGGCGAAGCGCCGGGCCGAGGCCCGTCGTCACCTCGATCGGGCCGTCGAGGTGTTCGGCCTGGCCGGGGCCACCGGCCTGCGCCGTCGGGCCGAGGACGAGCTGGCAGCCGCCGGCGGCTCGGTGGACCGCAGCCGGCCGGCCGACGAGCTGCTGAACCCGACGGAGCTGCACGTGGCCCGGCTGGCGGTCACCGGGCTCACCAACCGGGACATCGCCGGACAGCTGTTCATCAGCCCGAGGACGGTGGAGAACCACCTCGGTGCCGTGTACCGCAAGATCGGCGTGTCAGGCCGGACCGGGCTGACCGCCCGGGCCATGGCCGACCCGGTGCTGCGGCCGGTCGCCTCCTGATCCCGCCGCCGGAGCGGCGGCGGCCCTCGGGGCCGGACCGGTTCAGAGGGTGCGCAGGTGGGTGAGGTCGCCCGGCGTGCAGGGGTGGCGGAGCTTGGCCACCGCCCGCTCCTCGCGCTCGTGCTCCTCGTCGGTGCCGATGCCCAGCACCCGGGCCGTGTCCTCGTCGGACAGCGGCGGCCCGCCGTGCAGCCCGAGCCGGAGCTCCACGACGCGGGTGTCCTCTCGGTGGAGGTGGCCCAGGGCGGTGAGCAGCACGGGGTCGGCCGGCGTCGGCGTCTCGTCGCGGCCCTGCGACGGGTGGCGGTCGACCTCGCGCATGGCCCGCTCCACCCACCAGCGGGCGAACGAGCTGAACGGGAGGCCACCGGTGGGGTCGTAGCGGTCTGCGGCGCGGCCGACGGCTTCGTCGCCGGCGTCGAGCAGGGCGAGGGTGACCTCGGCCGTGTTGGGGTGGCGGCGGGCGAGCGACACCACCAGGCGCCGGGTGGATCCGATCAGCAGGTCCCGGGCGGCTTCGCCGCGTCGGACCCGTTCCATCAGCTCGGCGGCGGTGGCCAGGTCGATGTTGGGGCGGCTGCCCAGCGCGGCCAGCTCGTTCTCGGCCTCGCGGCCGTCGGCGATGGTGGCGGCGGCGACCAGCTCCTCGCCGTCGGACAGCAAGGGCAGGTCACGGAGGGTGCGGAGGCGGTCGCGCAGCACGGAGTCGCGACCGTCGATCGAGGACCCGATGGCCATCGCGCTCCTTCCTTGCCTCCCGCCTCGGCGCCCTACCCGGCGGGAGCGGTACCGCCGCGTCTCGTTCCGGACGCGGATCGTCCACGACGAAGGGCGGCGGTGCCCCCACGCCGAGCGGTTCCGAGGGGTGGGTTCGGGGTGGGGTGATGACCCGATCACCCGTGCGGCGGACCGGTCCCGGGGCAGCCCCGCTCCAACCCCGCTCCGTCGCCCCAAACCCTTCCCGAGGCCGCTGACCTGCTCCACCATGCCGGAGCCGCACGGTGCGGCGGTCCGCAGTTCCGGACAGAGGAGGCGCAGCATGTCCACCACCCACCCCGTTCGATCCCGACGCTTCGGGCGCACGATCCCCGTCGCGCTGTTCACCGCACTGGTCCTGGCCAGCTGCGGTTCCAGCGGAGGGAGCAGCGCCTCGGAGACGACGGCGGCGAAGGCGGCCACGACGACCACC
>CALANQ010000019.1 GCA_937926025.1 uncultured Acidimicrobiales bacterium | reverse complement strand
CATCGGCCTGTCGCTGCCCGGCTCGGCCAGCCCGCCCGCCATCGATTCCCGTCGTGACGACGATGCCGTCAAGGCCCGCGAAGCGGTCATGAACCTGCTGCGCCTCGGCATCACCGTGCGCGACATCCTCACCAAGAAGGCGTTCGAGAACGCCATCGCCGTCACCAACGCCCTGGGCGGCTCCACCAACACCGTGCTGCACCTGCTGGCCATCGCCAACGAGGCGAACGTGCCGCTGGAGCTCGAGGACTTCAACCGCATCGCCGCCAAGGTCGCCCACATCGCCGACATGAAGCCGGGTGGCAAGTTCCACATGACCGACCTCGACCGCATCGGCGGCGTCCCGGTGGTCATGAAGGAGCTGCTCGACGCCGGGCTGCTCCACGGCGACTGCCTCACCGTCACCGGCAAGACCATCGCCGAGAACCTGGCCGAGGTGAACCCGCCCGCGCCCGACGGTGTGGTGGTCCACCCGCTCGACGCCCCCATCCACTCGGAGGGGGCGCTGAACATCCTCCGGGGCACGCTCGCCCCGCTCGGCTCGGTGGTGAAGGTCGCCGGCCTCACCGACGACCAGCTCCTGTTCGACGGCACCGCCCGGGTGTTCGACGGCGAGGACGGGGCGATGGACGCCATCCTCGCCGGGGAGATCCAGCCCGGCACCGTGATCGTCATCCGCTACGAAGGCCCCAAGGGCGGCCCGGGCATGCGCGAGATGCTGGCCATCACCGGTGCGCTCAAGGGCGCGGGCCGCGGCTCGGACTGCGCGCTCATCACCGACGGTCGCTTCTCGGGCGGCACGTGGGGCTTCTGCATCGGCCACGTGGCCCCCGAGGCGGTCGACGGCGGCCCCATCGCGTTCGTCCGCGACGGCGACCGCATCGTCATCGACGTCCACCAGTTCAAACTCGACCTGGTGGTCGACGAGGCCGAGCTCGAGCAGCGGAAGCAGGGCTGGACCCCCCACCCGCCCCGCTACACCGAAGGCGTCCTCGGCAAGTACGCCCGCCTCGTGCAAGGCGCCGAGACCGGCGCCATCACCAACACCAAGTAGCTCTGTCGTGGCGCGCGAGGTGATCGTGGTCGACATCGACCGCGAGCTTGCCGAGGGGTCGGCGTCGATCCTGGGGACGGCGACGTTGGATGAGTCGGTCGATGCTGCGTTCTGGGCGGTCGTCGACGAGGAACGGGCGCGACCGGCACGAGCGCGTGCACTCGGAGACGGGTCCGAACCCGAACCGGGTTGCCAGATGGGGGAGGGTCCGTCATACTTCCCCTCGTGCTGAAGACCGCCCACCGCCTCGTAGTACTCACGTAGCGCACGCCGTCTTCACCCGCCGCGTGCGCTTCCTCGACCTCCCACATCGGGAGGTCGTCGCAGTTTTCGGGGCCGGGTTGCGCCTCGGGCAGACTGCAGGGAGCGTGCGCACCGCCCACCCGCTCACCCGCACGATCACTGCACGAATCCCAGAGGGAACCCCATGAAGCTCAACGGAGGCCAGGCGCTCATCAAGAGCCTGGAGATGGAAGGGGTCGAGGTCATCTTCGGCCTGCCCGGTGGGGCCATCCTCCCGGTGTACGACCCGATCATCGACTCGCCGATCCGCCACATCCTCGTGCGCCACGAGCAGGGGGCCGGGCACATGGCGGAGGGCTACGCCCACGCCACCGGCAAGCCCGGCGTCGCCATGGTGACCAGCGGGCCTGGCGCCACCAACATCGTGACGCCGCTGGCCGACGCCTACATGGACTCGGTGCCGATGGTGTGCATCACGGGCCAGGTGCCCACGGCCGCCATCGGCACCGATGCGTTCCAGGAGGCCGACATCACGGGCATCACCCAGTCGGTCACCAAGCACAACTTCCTGGTGACCGAGGCGCAGGACATCCCGATGGCCATCCGCCAGGCGTTCCACATCGCCACCACCGGCCGTCCCGGCCCGGTCCTGGTCGACATCCCGAAGGACATCGTCGACCCCACCAACCCGCGCTCGGCCATGGAGTGGACCTGGCCCACCGACGACGAGGTGTCGGCTTCGCTCCCGGGCTACAAGCCCACGACCGCCGGCCACCCCCGCAAGATCAAGGAGGCCGTCGAGCTGATGCTGGCCTCCGAGCGGCCGGTCATCTACGCGGGCGGCGGCATCCTCAAGGGCCGGGCCGCCGAGGCCCTGCGGGAGCTGGCCGAACTGCTGGAGTTCCCGGTGGTCACCACCCTCATGGCCCGGGGCGCCTTCCCGGACGACCACGAGCTGTGCCTCGGCATGCCGGGCATGCACGGCAACTACACCGCCATCATGTCGATGCAGGAGAGCGATCTGCTGATCGCCCTCGGGTCACGGTTCGACGACCGCGTCACCGGCAAGGTCCCGAACTTCGCCCCGCACGCCAAGATCATCCACGCCGACATCGACCCGGCCGAGCTGGGCAAGGTCCGCCGGCCCGACGTGCCCATCGTGGGCGACGCCCGCCTGGTCATCGAGGCGCTGGTGGCCGAGGCCAAGGCCCAGATCGACAAGGGCGCCACCAAGCCCGACATCACGCCGTGGCGCTCCACCCTGTCGGGCTGGCAGGAGACCTACCCGCTGGCCTACGAGCCGCCGGAAGAGGGCGAGCTGCTCAAGCCGCAGATGGTCCTGGAGGCCCTCCGCGACTCCGCCCCCGAGGACACCATCGTCGCCAGCGGCGTCGGCCAGCACCAGATGTGGGCCAGCCAGTACTGGACGTTCCGCCACCCGTACACGTGGGTCAACTCCGGCGGCCTCGGCACCATGGGCTTCTCGGTCCCGGCTGCCATCGGCGCCAAGGTGGGCCGCCCCGACCGCATGGTCTGGGCGATCGACGGCGACGGCTGCTTCCAGATGACCGCCCAGGAGCTGGTCACGGCGGCCGCCGAGCGCATCCCGGTGAAGATCGCCATCTTGAACAACGCCTACCTGGGCATGGTCCGCCAGTGGCAGGAGATGTTCTACGACGAGCGGTACTCCGAGGTGTACCTGTCGCCGGATCTGCCCGACTACGTGAAGTGGGCCGAGGCCATGGGCTGCGTCGCCTTCCGGGTCGAGCACCCCGACGACATCCAGCCCACCATCGACAAGGCCAACGCCATCGACGACCGGCCCGTCGTCATCGAGTTCCGCACCGATGCCGCCGAGAAGGTCTTCCCGATGGTCCCCGCCGGCCAGTCCAACTCGAACGTCCAGGTCCCGCCGTTCCAGCGGGCCCGCGGCGCAGGGCAGGAGGCCGACTGATGGCTGCCGACATCGAGCACCACACCCTCTCGGTCCTGGTCGAGAACAAGGCGGGCGTCCTCGCCCGCATCGTGAACCTGTTCTCCCGCCGGGCGTACAACATCGTGTCGCTGGCCGTGGCGCCCACCGAGGACGAGCGCTTCAGCCGCCTCACCGTGGTCGTCGACGTCGACTCGGCCCCGCTCGAGCAGATCGTCAAGCAGCTCCACAAGCTCATCAACGTGGTGAAGATCGTGGAGCTCGACCCGGCGCACTCCGTCGAGCGGGAGCTGATGATCGCCACCGTGCGGTGCCCCGGCGAGCAGCGCCACCAGGTCACCGAGCTGGTCCGCATCTTCGAGGGCAAGATCCTCGCCGTGAACCAGAACGCGCTCACCGTCTCGCTCGAAGGCCACCCGTCGAAGGTGGACGACTTCGAGGAGATGCTGCGCACGTTCGGCATCAGCGACATCCAGCGCACCGGGCGCATCGCCCTCCCCAAGCTGGACCGCGACGCCGGCAAGCTCCGCGCCGTCAAGAACAAGACCGCCTGATCCCGCTTTCCTCCCGATCGGGGCGCAGTCGCCCTGATCAGGTCACGGCTGCCCCGCCAGGGCGCCCGTGGGTCCCGATCCCGGTGTGGCTGCGGCGGGGTGTGCTCCGTCGGTGGCCGGTGGTGCTGCCGTAGGGTCGCGGCGTGAGCGACGAGGCGCGGCCGGCCGGCTCGGATCCCGCCCCGTCGTGGTGGCCGTGGGCGTGCGGCGGGGTGGCGGTGCTCGCCGTGCTCGACGCCTTCTGGGCCCTGTCCACGGCCGACTGGAAGACGGACGAGGCGTGGGACGGCCGGCTGGCCTGGCTGGCGGTGGACGGCGGCGACTGGACCCAGGACAACGGCCACCCGGTCTTCGTCCGCTGGTTCCTCGGCCTCGGGCAGGAGGTGTTCGGCCAGAACCGGGTCGGCATCCGGTTCTTCCCGGCGCTGGCATCGGTGGCGGCGGTCGGGCTCCTGTACCTGGTCGGCCGCCGCCTCCACTCCCGGTGGGCCGGCCTGATCGCCGCCGGGCTGTGGGCGGTGCTGCCCCGGGCGCTGGTGGTCGGGTCGACCGTCGTGGGGCCGCTGCGGGGCGACCGGTTCGGCTACCTGGAGCCGTTCATGGTGGTGGCGCTGCTGGCCGCGGCGCTGACCGGGTGGAACTGGGTGGAGCGGAACCGCTGGCGCGATGCGCTGGCGACCGGCCTGCTGATCGGGCTGGCCGGTGCGTTCAAGCCGACGGCCTTGGTGGCGGTGGCGCCGATCGTGGCGATGGCGTGGTGGCGCCAGCGGTCGTTGCGGCGGGTGGCGGGTCCGGCGCTGGCCCTGGCCGCGCTGGCCGTGGCCGTCCTGCCTCTGACCTACGTGGTGGTGCTGGGGACCGACGGCCCGTCGCACCTGCGCGCCCTGCTGGACTACCAGTTCGACCACGCCCGGACCGGGCACCAGCTGGTGGTGGACGGGCGGCTCACCGAGCACCAGCCCCGCTGGTCGCACCTGCGGTACCAGTGGCGCGGGATGGGGGTGGCCGCGTGCCTCGGGCTGGCCATCGGCGTGGTCGGCGCGTGGACCGGTCGTCATCGGGCGCCCGTGGTCTATGCGAGCGCCCTCTGGCTGAGCCTGCTGGGCTTCCACCTGCTGACCAGCGTGGCGCTCCCGCACTACTACCTGCTCTGGGCGCCGTTGTCGGTGCTGGTGGCCGCCATGGGCCTCGTGGAGCTGGCCGAGCGCACCGCGGACCCCGCCGGCGGACGCGACGGGATCGGGGATCGGTGGCGCCGGGCTCCGGGGCCGGCGGCCGCGCTGGGGGTGGCGGCGGTGGCCCTCGTCGCCGCGGGCGTGGTGGCGACCTGGCGGACGGCGACCATCGAGCCCGGCGACTACGGCCGGCTCGCCGCCGACCTCGACGCCCGTGGCGTGGAGCCGACGTCGGTGCGCTTCAAGGGCGAGTCGGTGGAGAGGTACTTCCCCGACGCGGACAGCGGCCAGGTCGGGTTCACGGATGCGTCCGTGCCCTTCGATCTGCTGGTGCTGGACCCCCGCGACGTCCCGCTCCTCCCGGACGGGGTGGCGGACCGGGTGCGGTCGCAGGCGCAGGCCGCCGGGCTGCAGCCCCATCGGGTCGGTCGGCTCGAGGTCTGGTACGCGGAGCCCTGAGCAGCGCGGCGGCTGTCGGCGGTGCCAGCCAGACCAGCCACCAGGCGGCGATGCCCGGGTGGTCGAACAGCACGGCGCCGGGCCAGCCGTGGAGCGGGAGCAGGATCTGGTCCGTCAGCACCACCGCGGAACCGGCTGATGCACCGAGCAGCAGCGCCAGCGATGCGGCGGGGGAGCGCACCTGGCGGTGCATCGCGATCAGAACCGCCACGGCCGCGCTCGAGGCCAGGAGCCGCCCGACCTGGAGCTGCCACGACTCCATGCCGCAGCAGTACAGCTCGGGCCGCAGGAGCGTCCCGTCGGACAGCGCCCCGATGGTGCGCAGCACGTCGGCTCGGCCCACCACGACGACCGTCGCGGCGGCCGTGACCAACCCACCCAGCGCCGCGGCGCCGACGGCCGCGAGACCGGCCACCGCTGTCCGCTCCACCCGCATCGGGCCAGCCTTCCAGACGGGGCCCGGGCCCCGACCAGCGCGTCATTTCCTACTTGATTGGTCGGGAATTGCCGCTACCATGCGCGCCATGAGCAACGATGCCTGGGGTTTCGAGACCCAACAGATCCACGCCGGTCAGCAGCCCGACCCCGCCACGGGGTCCCGCGCCGTACCGATCTACCAGACCACCAGCTACCAGTTCCGGGACTCGGAGCACGCGTCGAACCTGTTCGCGCTGGCCGAGATCGGCAACATCTACACCCGGATCATGAACCCGACCCAGGGTGTGGTCGAGGCCCGGATCGCGGCGCTCGAGGGTGCCACCGCCACGGCCGTCGGCCTTCCGGGCGCCCTCGCGGTGGCCTCGGGCCAGGCGGCCGAGACGCTGGCCATCCTCAACCTGGCCGAGGCGGGCAGCCACATCGTGGCCAGCGCGTCGCTCTACGGCGGCACCTACAACCTGTTCCACTACACGTTCCCGAAGATCGGCATCGAGGTCACGTTCGTCGACGACCCCGACGACCTCGACGCGTGGCGGGCGGCCGTGAAGCCCAACACCAAGGCCTTCTACGGCGAGACCATCGGCAACCCGAAGAACGATTTCCTCGACATCGCCGCCATCTCGGCCATCGCCCTCGAGGTCGGGGTGCCGCTCATCGTCGACAACACGGTCGCCTCGCCGTGGTTGGTGCGCCCGTTCGAGCACGGCGCCGACATCGTGGTGCACTCGGCCACCAAGTTCATCGGTGGCCACGGCACGTCCATCGGCGGCGTCATCGTCGACGGCGGGTCGTTCGACTTCTCCGCCAACGACAAGTTCCCCGGGTTCACCGAGCCCGACCCCAGCTACCACGGCCTGTCGTTCTGGCCGGCGCTGGGCGCAGGGTCGTACATCATCAAGGCCCGGGTGCAGCTGCTCCGCGACATCGGTGCCGCCATCAGCCCGTTCAACTCGTTCCTGCTGCTCCAGGGGCTGGAGACGCTCAGCCTCCGCATGGAGCGGCACAACGCCAACGCTCAGAAGGTGGCCGAGTTCCTGGCCCAGCACCCGCAGGTGGAGCGGGTCCAGTACGCCGGTCTGCCGGACTCGCCGTGGCACGAGCGGGCCAAGGCCATCACCGGCGGGCGGGGGTTCGGCTCGGTGCCGGCGTTCGTCATCGCCGGCGGCCGGGAGGCGGGCGCCAAGTTCGTCGAGGGCCTGGAGCTGCACAGCCACGTGGCCAACATCGGCGACGTCCGCAGTCTCGCCATCCACCCCGCGTCCACCACGCACAGCCAGCTCACGGCGGAGGAGCAGATCACCACGGGCGTGGATCCCGGCCTGGTGCGGCTGTCGGTCGGCCTGGAGTCGATCGACGACATCATCGCTGACCTGGAGAAGGGCTTCGCCGCCGCGAAGTGACACCTGTATCACGCCACCGAGCGTGATCGGCGCGTGCTCCACCCGGTAGGGTGGATGCCTGGTCCGGTTCGCCGGCCTTCGGATCCGTCGCAGTATCGGCCACCCCTCCCCCCGGTCGATGCGTGCGGCGGATCCGTCGTTTTCGGCCTCAGGTGCCTTCGCTCCGCGTGGTCGGCCCACCGCATCGAGCGGTCGATCTGGTGACGGAGCGCGGCGAAGGTCCGCCAGGTCCGTGGGGAGGAGGGGTGCGGCGGTGAGCCGCCCCGGGTCAGGCGGCGGTGAGCAGCAGCACGCCGGCGGTGGCCGTGGCCACCCCGAGGCCGACCCGTGCCACCTGGCGGTCCCGGATGACCGTGCCCACGCCGACGCCGGCGAGGTGCACGCCGGCCGTGGCCAGCAGGAACCCGCCGATGTACAGCGCCGGGTGGGCCGAGGTGGGAGCCTCAGCCCCGTGGGCGTGGCCGTGGGCGACGCCGGCCGCAGCCAGGATCGGCAGCACGAAGGCCGAGGCCTTGCCGTCGGTCACGGCGGCGGCGATGGCGATGCCCAGGAGCAGGACCGAGGCGGCGATGAGGAGCTCGGCGCCGGGGAACGGCACGCCGGCCATGCCGGCGACGCCGCCGGCGACCATGCCGAGGAGGAACGAGGCCGGGGCGAGCCAGAGGGTGCGGTCGCTGCGCCAGGTGGCCGCGACCACGCCGACCGCCGCCATGGCCAGGAGGTGGTCCGGGCCGGTCAGCGGGTGCAGGAAGCCGTTGGTGAACCCGTCGGTCCCGTGGCCGACGTGGGCTGAGGCAGGGGCCGCCACCAGCAGGGCGCCGCCGAGGGCACCCACCACAGCAGCGACGAGACGAGGAAGGCGACGCAGTTCGAGCATGGCCGGACCCTACCGGAGCGGTGGGGCGGCATCGCCGGTGTCGCGTTGCGTCCGTGTGAACGATGGCCGGAGTGCGGGCCGGACCGAGTCAGGCGGAGCGGAGCTCGTCGACCACGTGGTCGATGCAGCGGGTCAGCGCCTCGATGTCCTCGCTGTCGATGGCGGGGAACATGGCGATGCGCAGCTGGTTGCGGCCCAGCTTGCGGTAGCTGTCGGTGTCGACGATGCCGTTGGCCCGGAGCACGGCGGAGACCGTGGTGGCCTCGACCGAGTCGTCGAGGTCGATGGTGGCGACCACGTTGGAGCGGAACGCCGGGTCGGCCACGAACGGCGTGGCGTACTCCGAGGCCTCGGCCCAGCCGTACATGATCTCTGCGCTCTTGGCGGAGCGGGCCGACGACATGCCGAGGCCGCCGTTGGTGTTGATCCACTCCATCTGGCTGACGGCCAGGTGGATGGTGGCCAGCGCCGGCGTGTTGTACGTCTGGTCCTTGAGCGAGTTGTCCTTGGCGATCTTCAGGTCGATCGAGGCCGGGATCCACCGGTCGCTGGCGGCGATGCGATCGATGCGCTCCTGGGCCGCCGGCGACACCGCGGCGATCCAGAGGCCGCCGTCGGACGCCAGGCACTTCTGCGGGGCGAAGTAGTAGACGTCGGTCTGCGAGGCGTCGAACTTCAGCCCGCCCGCAGCAGAGGTGGCGTCGACCGCCACCAGGGCGCCCTCGTCGGTGCCGGTGGGGCGGACGATGGGCATGGCGACGCCGGTCGAGGTCTCGTTGTGGGTGAGGGCGTAGACGTCGACGCCGGTCTCGGCGCTGGCCTCGGCGGCCTCGCCGGGCGGGGCGCTGATGACGGTGGGCTCACCCAGGAACGGCGCCCGGCTCGCGCACTCGGCGAACTTCGACGAGAACTCGCCGAAGGTGAGGTGCTGGCTCTTCTGCTCGATGAGGCCGAACACGGCGGCGTCCCAGAACACCGTGGTGCCACCGTTGCCGAGGATGACCTCGTAGCCGTCGGGCAGGGCGAACAGCTCGGCGACGGCGTTGCGCAGGCGGCTCACCATGAACTTCACGGGCGCTTGGCGGTGGGAGGTGCCGAGGTAGGTGGGGGCGTCGGCGACCAGCGCCTCGAGGGCCTCCGGGCGGACCTTGGACGGGCCGCAGCCGAAGCGGCCGTCGGCGGGGAGGAGGTCGGCGGGGATGGTGATCGAGGGGGTCGCAGCCATGGCGCCGAGTCTCGCAGCCGACGTCACCCCCGGTCGAAGCCGTTCGCCGGGCCCCACCGGCGCTGGTCGCCGC
>CALANQ010000018.1 GCA_937926025.1 uncultured Acidimicrobiales bacterium | reverse complement strand
CGCCTCGATGTAGTAGCTGCCGCCCAGCGGGTCGATCACGTGGGGGACGCCGGTCTCCTCCTGGATCACCAGCTGGGTGTTGCGGGCGATGCGGGCGGAGAAGTCCGTGGGCAGGCCGAGCGCCTCGTCGAACGCGTTGGTGTGCAGCGACTGCGTGCCGCCCAGCACCGCGGCCATGGCTTCGATGGTGGTGCGGATCACGTTGTTGTACGGGTCCAGCGCGGTGAGCGACACGCCCGAGGTCTGGCAGTGGGTGCGCAGCATCAGCGACTTCGGGTTCTGGGGCTCGAACTCGCTCATGGTGCGGTGCCACAGGATGCGGGCGGCCCGCAGCTTGGCGATCTCCATGAAGAAGTCCATGCCGATGGCGAAGAAGAAGCTGAGCCGCCCGGCGAACTTGTCGACGTCGAGGCCCTGCGCCATGGCGGCCCGGACGTACTCCTTGCCGTCGGCGATGGTGAACGCCAGCTCCTGCTCGGCCGTCGCCCCCGCCTCCTGCATGTGGTACCCGGAGATGGAGATCGAGTTCCACTTCGGCATGTGGTCCGACGTGTAGCTGATGATGTCGGCCACGATCCGCATGCTCGGCTCGGGCGGGTAGATGTAGGTGTTGCGGACCATGAACTCCTTGAGGATGTCGTTCTGGATGGTCCCGGCCAGCTGCTCCTGGCTCACGCCCTGCTCCTCACCGGCCACCACGAAGGAGGCCAGCACCGGCAGCACGGCGCCGTTCATGGTCATCGAGACCGACATCTGGTCCAGCGGGATGCCGTCGAAGAGGATCTTCATGTCCTCGACGGAGTCGATGGCCACACCGGCCTTGCCGACGTCGCCCACCACGCGGGGGTGGTCCGAGTCGTAGCCGCGGTGGGTGGCGAGGTCGAACGCCACCGACACGCCCTGCTGGCCGGCGGCCAGGTTGCGGCGGTAGAAGGCGTTGGACTCCTCGGCGGTGGAGAAGCCGGCGTACTGGCGGATGGTCCACGGCCGGTTGGCGTACATGGTGGCCCGCACGCCCCGGGTGAACGGCTCGAAGCCGGGGAGGGTGTCCGTGTCGAGGCCCTCGGTGTCGGCCGCGGTGTAGAGCGGCTTGACCTCGATGCCCTCGGGGCGGGTGCGGGTCAGGTCGTTGGGGGACCGGCCCTTCAGGTCCTTGGCGGCCAGCGCCTCCCAGTCAGCGAGGGAGGGCGTGGGGTCCGAGGTCGCGTCGTCGCTCATCGACACCGAAGCCTACGAGCCATCCCGATCGCGTCCCCAACCCGACCTGACGACCCGTCAGCAGCGGCTCAGCACGCCCGGTAGAAGATCTGGATCCCGTAGACGTAGCTGCCCTTGCGGACCACGCCCGTGCCGATGCGGTTGTAGTTGCCCAAGATGTTGGCCTTGTGGTTGGCCGAGCGCATCCAGGCGGCGTGGAGCGCGTCGATGGTGGACGCCATGCCGACGTTCTCGGACACGGCGCACCATTTGGGGATGCCGCTGGTGTCGATGCGGCTGCCGCCGCCGGTGTGCTCCACCACACCGGTGCGGGCCATGTGCTCTGCCCAGGCCTGGGCCTTGGCGGCGGTGGCGTCGTCGGCGGCCACCGAGGCGCGGCCGGCGCTGCGGCGGCTGGCGTTGACCAGGTCGACCATCTTCGTCTGGTTGGCGCTGAGGCACCCGGCGAGCACGACGACCGCCCCGACGATGGCGGCGGCGGTGACGGTGCGCCGGGTCCGGCGGTGCGTCGCCGCCGGGCGGGGGCGGGTCGAGACGGGGTGGGGCATCGCGGTCGCTCCTGGCTGGGTGCGGACATTCTCGCAGATCGTCACCGGAATGTCACATTCGTCAAGCCGCCGACACCTCGCCGCAGGGAGTGGTCGATGATGGCGACCGAGGCCACGGTGCGTGACCGGTCGTCCGTCGGAGCCGCCGACGGAGATGGGGGCGCCGCGTGCGCCGTCGCCTACGGTCCGAGCGTGCTGCCGCTGATCTGCCTCGACGTCGACGGAACCCTCGTGGGGCGGGCGGGTGCGCCCAGCGACGCGCTGTGGGCGTCGGCGGAGGCCGCCCGGTCCCGAGGGCAGCGGCTGACCCTGTGCACGGCGCGCCTGGCCGCTGGTCCCACCCGGGCGTGGGCGGAGCGGCTGGACCCGCAGGGCTGGCACGTCTTCCACACCGGCGCCGCCCGCTGGAACCCGGCCACCGGCGAGGTCCGGGCCGAGCCGATCCCCGACGACGCCATCGCCGCGTGCGCCGACATCGCCGCCGCACGCGGCTGGGTCCTGGAGACCTACTCCTGGGACGACTACGTCGTGGACTCGGACGACCCGCTGGCGGTGGACCACGCCGGGCTCCTCGCCCTGCCGTTCCGGCGCCGGCCCGTCACCGACCTCGCCGACCCGGTGGTGCGGGTCCAGTTCGTGGTCCAGCGCGCCGAAGCCGAGGCCGCCGTGGCCGCGGCCCCGCCCGGGACCACCGCCTCGGCAGCCACCTCGCCCGTCATGCCCGGCGCCGCGTTCGTCTCGGTGACGGTGGCCGGCGTCTCGAAGGCGGCGGGCATCGCCCACGTCGCCGACGACCTCGGCGTGCCGCTGTCCGACGTGATGATGGTGGGCGACGGCCACAACGACCTCCCGGCCATCGACGCGGTCGGGTGGGGGGTCGCCATGGGCAACGCCGAACCCGAGGTCATCGCCGCCGCCCGCCTCCTGGTGGCCGACGTCGACGACGACGGCGCGGCCCAGGCCATCGACGCCTCCGCCACGCTCGGGGCACCCGACGCGGACCGGTAGCCTGCGGCGATGGCTCATCGGTTCGTCGTCATCGGTGGTGGGCCTGCCGGCAACATGGCCGCCACCACCGCCGCCCGCCTCGGCGCGGAGGTCACGCTGGTCGAGCGCGACATCGTCGGCGGTGCGGCGCACCTGCTCGACTGCATCCCGTCCAAGGCCATGATCGCCACCGGCGGGGCCATGAACGACATGCGCCGCGCCGGGAGCATGGGCCTGGTCCACGTGGAGGCCCAGCTGGACTTCGAA
>CALANQ010000017.1 GCA_937926025.1 uncultured Acidimicrobiales bacterium | reverse complement strand
CTACCGGGAGACGGGCCGGGTCTTCGGCCCCCACCTGGAGCGGTTCCTGCCGCCCGAGCGGGCCGAGTGGGCCGCCGAGTGGGCCGCCCGCGTGTTCATCACCTACCTGTTCAACCCCCACGAGCGCCGCGACCTGGCGGTCATCCACGACGCCCGCAACCTCATCGACACCTTCGTCCTGCCGGCGCTCGTGCCGGTCTCCACCTCCACCCCCCGCCCCACCTGAAGGGATTCCACCCATGTCCACCACCACCCCCTCCACCAACGAGCAGCTCATCGGCCGCGACGACATCAACGACCTCGAGGCCATCATGTCGGTGTCCGCCGCCGACGTGGATGAGGCGGTGCGCGTCGTCAAGGACAACGCCGACGCGATCTTCACGTGGGACTACGAGAAGGGCAGCCGGCCGGCCCTGAACAAGCTGTACGAGAAGGCCAAGGTCTCCATGTGGAACGGCGAGACCGACCTTCCGTGGGACACCGTGGTCGACCAGGAGCAGGTGGCCAAGGACAACATGGCGCTGGGCAGCTTCGGCGACATGGACCTGAGCCACACGCCGTTCGCCAACTGGGGTGACAACGAGTGGATGAAGCTCGGCATGGAGTTCCAGAACTGGAGCCTCAGCCAGTTCATGCACGGCGAGCAGGGCGCCCTGATCTGCACGGCCAAGATCGTGGAGACGGTCCCGTGGATCGACGCCAAGTACTACGCGTCGACGCAGGTGATGGACGAGGCCCGCCACGTCGAGGTGTTCGCCAAGTACCTCGACACCAAGCTCAACGGCCACTACCCGCTCAACGCCCACCTCGGGCTGCTCCTCGACGACATCATCGAGGACTCCCGCTGGGACATGACCTACCTGGGCATGCAGATCATGGTGGAGGGGCTCGCCCTCGCCGCCTTCGGCTTCATGCACCAGATGACCACCGAGCCGCTCCTCAAGCAGCTGCTCCGCTACGTCATGAGCGACGAGGCCCGCCACGTGGCCTTCGGCGTGCTGTCGCTGAAGGAGTACTACGCCGAGCTCTCCGACGCCGAGATGCTCGAGCGCCAGGAGTTCGCCTTCGAAGCGGCGGTGCGTATGCGGGACCGCTTCATGCAGCAGGAGGTGTGGGAGCGCATGGGCCTCAAGCCCAAGGAGGTCCTCCCGCTGCTCATCGACAACCCGAACCGCCTGCTCTTCCAGCAGATGCTGTTCACCAAGATCGTGCCGAACTGCAAGAAGCTCGGCCTGCTGGACCGCAACGACGGCTGGCTGCGGCACCGGTTCGAGGAGCTGGGCGTGATCCAGTTCGAGGACCTCACCGACACCAGCGACGAGTACCAGTCCTTCGCCCTGGGCGACGACGAGCTGTCGGAGTCGGCCGCCTCGCTCAGCGCCTGATCCGTTCGCAGGGGAACCGGGCCGGCGCCCTGCGCCGGTCGACCGTCCGTGGGGTGGCCTCGTGCCACCCCACGTTCGCGTCCGGCGCCGGACCGGTGGAGAACCGTTGCGGGAGCGGTGGGGGCGGGGCCGGTAGGGTCGGACCATGCGCGCACGCACCGAAGGGCACAGCTGATGGGCCGGTTCGGAACCGTCATCTCCGCCATGGTCACCCCGTTCGGCCCGGACGGATCGTTCGATGCCGGCGCGGCCGCCGACCTGGCCCGCTGGCTGGTGGACCACGGCAACGACGCGCTGGTCCTGGCCGGCACCACCGGCGAGAGCGCCGTGCTCACCGATCCCGAGCGCATCGAGCTGTTCCGGGTGGTGCGCGACGCGGTGGACGTGCCGCTCATCGCCGGCGCCACCACCAACGACACCGCCCACAGCGTGGAGATGACCGAGGCCGCCACCGAGGCCGGGATGGACGCCATCCTCGCCGTGGTGCCGTACTACAACAAGCCGTCGCAGCAGGGCCTGTCCCTCCACTTCCGGGCCGTGGCCGAAGCCACCGACAAGCCCGTGATGCTCTACGACGTGCCCGGTCGCACCGGCCGCCCGCTGGAGACCGCCACCATCGTCGAGCTGGCCCACGACGTCCCGAACATCGTGGCGCTCAAGGATGCCGGCGGTGATCCGTCCCGGGCCGGGCGCCTCCTCGCCGCCGCCCCCGACGGCTTCGAGGTCTACAGCGGCGACGAGCCGCTCAGCCTCGGGTTCGCGGCGTACGGCGCGGTCGGCGTGGTCGGCGTCGCCACCCACTGGTCGGCGGAGCTCCAGGGCGAGATGTTCGCCGCGTTCGAGAAGGGCGACCTGCACCGCGCCCGCCAGATCAACGACCAGCTGGCCGCCAGCTTCGCCTACATGAACAGCGACACGTGCGTGTTCTCGCAGTCCGTGAAGGTGGCCATGGGCGTGCTCGGCGTCCCGGTGGGCGAGTGCCGCCTGCCGCTCGGCCCGGCCCCGGACGGCACCGATGCTGCCGCCCGCACCACGCTCGCCGACCTGGGGTACGCCGTCTGATGGCCGCTCCCGTCTCCGTCACGTTCCTGGGTGGGCTGGGCGACATCGGCCGCAACTGTGCGGCCATCGAGATCGACGGGAAGATCATGCTGCTCGACTGCGGCCTGATGTTCCCCGAGGCCGACATGCTCGGCATCGACCTCGTGCTGCCGGACTTCTCCTGGCTGGTGGAGCGCAACGACGACATCGTCGGCTGCGTCATCACCCACGGCCACGAGGACCACCACGGCGCGCTGGCCTACGCCCTGCGGGAGCTGTCGTTCCCCATCATCGGCTCGGCGCTCAGCCTCGGCTTCGCCTCGAACCGCATCGACGAGGCCGGGCTCATGGACCGCACCGAGCTCATCGTCGTGCAGGACAACGAGCGCCGGCGGTTCGGCCCGTTCGACTGCGAGTTCATCCCCGTCACCCACTCGGTGCCGCACGGCTTCGCCACCGCCTTCCACACGCCGCAGGGGACCATCCTCCACACGGGCGACTGGAAGCTGGACCTCACGCCGGTCGACGGCCGCCTCACCGATCTCGGCGTCATGGGCGCCATCGCCCAGAACGAGGGCGTCCGCCTGCTGCTGGGGGACTCCACCAACGCCGACCAGCACGGCCACTCCCGCTCGGAGCGCTCCGTGGGCCGGGTGCTCGAGGACCTCATCGCCGCCAACAAGGGCCGGCGCATCATCACCGCCTGCTTCGCCAGCCACGTGCACCGGGTGCAGCAGATCGCTGACGCCGCCATCGCCAACGGGCGGGTCATCGCCACGCTCGGGCTGTCGATGAAGAAGAACGTGCGGGTCGCCCGCGAGATGGGGTTGCTCACCATCCCCGAGAACAAGCTGCTCGACATCGAGGATGTGAAGGACCTCGATCCGGGCCAGGTCTGCATCATCTCCACCGGCTCCCAGGGCGAACCGATGTCGGCGTTGGCCAAGATGGCCGCCAACGAGAGCAAGTGGATCACCCTCAACGACCAGGACACGGTGATCCTGTCGTCGCACCCGATCCCGGGCAACGAGACCAACGTCTCCAACGTCATCAACTCCATGGCCCGCATCGGCGTCCGGGTGGTGCACTCCGGCCTGCACGACGTCCACGCCACCGGCCACGCCAAGGCCGAGGAGATCAAGACCCTCATCTCGGTCATCCGACCCGAGTTCATGGTCCCGGTGCACGGCGAGTACCGCCACATGCAGGCCCACGCCGAGCTGGCCCGCACCATGGGCGTGCGCGACGCCAACGTGCTGGTCTGCGAGGACGGCGACATCGTCCGCCTCACCGACGACGGCATCGAGCGAGCCGGCTCGGTCCCCGCGCCCTACCTCTACGTCGACGGCATCGTGGGCGACGTCGGCCACGGCGTCATCCGGGACCGCCAGGTGCTGGCCGAGGAGGGGGTCGTGGTGGTCATCGTCACCGTCGACCACGACGCCGCCGAGATCATCACGGGCCCCGAGGTCATCACCCGCGGCTGGATCTACGCCGATGAGGCCGAGGACCTCCTCGAGGAGATGCGCAAGCTCATCGCCGACGCGGTGATGGGGGCGCTCGAGAAGGGCGACCACGACAGCGAGACGCTCCAGCGGGTCGTCCGCAAGAAGGCCGGCAAGTTCGTCAACGACCGCACCAAGCGCCGGCCGATGATCGTCCCCGTGGTGATGTCCCTGTAGGACCCTCCGGTCGGCAGGTCACCCCGGCGGGGGAGGCCGGGCGGGGCGGCGGCGCAAGGTTCACCGACGGTTCGTCCGCGCGTCGGCCGGGCTGAACGAGGCGGCCAGACCGGGTCCGTACCGTGCGCGCCGTACCCCCGAGGAACCGGCGGCTGCGCGTGGCGCCTGCTTCGACGCGGCCAGAAACGGAGACACCCATGTCCGACCCCGCACCGACCTGGGCCGATGAGGCCCTGCCCGAGGATTCGTTCGAATCGGTGGTGAACCGCCGGTTCGGCCGCCGCTCGTTCTTCAAGGGGGCCGCCGCCATGGGCGTGGTCGCCGCCGTCCCGATGCAGCTCACCGCCACGTGCGCGCCCACGGCCCCGGCCCCGGCCGACCTCACCTTCCTCCCCATCGCGCCCGACGCCACCGACACCATCACCGTCCCCAAGGGCTACCGGTCCGACGTGGTCATCGCCTGGGGCGACCCGCTCTTCGCCAGCGACGGCCCGTTCGACATCACCAAGCAGACGTCCGCGCAGCAGGCCCGCCGCTTCGGCTTCAACAGCGACTTCGTCCAGTTCCTCCCGCTGCCCAAGTGGGGCGCCACGGACTACAACCGGGCTCTGCTCTGGAACAACCACGAGTACACCGACGCCAAGATGATGTTCCCCGGCCTCGACCCGGCGACCTACCCGACGCTCGAGCAGACCGAGATCGAGCTCGAGGCCCACGGCGGCACCGTGGTGGAGCTGCAGCGCAACGGCGACCGATGGGTGGCCAAGCGCGGCTCGCGCTTCAACCGGCGCATCACCGCCACCACGCCGATGCGGATCTCCGGCCCCGCTGCGTCCGACCCGCGGGTGGGCAAGACGACCGCCGGCATGCTCAACAACTGCGGCGGCGGCCTCACCCCGTGGGGCACGATCCTCACCGCCGAGGAGAACTTCAACCAGTACTTCGCCAACAACGCCGCGGTCGCCGACCCGGCCGTGAAGGCCGCCCACACCCGCTACGGCATCGGCAACGGCGCCACCGAGCGCCGGTGGGAGAACCACAAGGACCGCTTCGACCTGGCCAAGGCGCCCAACGAGCCGTTCAAGTTCGGCTGGGTGGTGGAGATCGACCCGTACGACCCGGTCGCCAAGCCCGTGAAGCGCACCGCCCTCGGCCGCCTCAAGCACGAGGCCGCCGCCTCGCAGCTCACCGCCGACGGCCGGGTCGCTGTCTACACGGGTGACGACGAGCGCTTCGAGTGCCTGTACAAGTTCGTGTCGTCGGCCAAGGTCAGCAAGGACCGGGCCGCGAACCGCAACCTGCTCGACGACGGCACCCTGCACGTCGCCCGGTTCGAGGACGACGGGAGCGGCACCTGGATCCCCGTCGTGTTCGGCCCGGAGCTCCAGGCCGCCGGGTTCACCTCGCAGGCCGACGTGCTCATCCGCCTCCGGGATGCCGCGGCGGCGCTGGGCGGCACCAAGATGGACCGCCCCGAGGACGTGGAGCCCAGCCCCGCCACCAAGAAGGTGTACATGGCGTGCACCAACAACACGCAGCGGGGCACCGCCGGCAAGCCGGGCACCGACGCCGCCAACCCGCGGGCCGTCAACACGTTCGGCCACGTCATCGAGATCACCGAGGGAGGGGGAGACCCGGCCGCCACGTCCTTCACCTGGGACATCCTCCTGCTCTGCGGCGATCCGGCTGACCCGTCCACCTACTTCGCCGGGTTCGACAAGACCCAGGTCAGCCCCATCTCCTGTCCGGACAACCTGTCGTTCGACCGCAGCGGCAACCTGTTCATCGCCACCGACGGCGCTCCGAGCACCTGGAACGGCATCTTCTCGCCGGCACCGAACGACGCCATCCACGCCCTGCCCGTCGAGGGTGCCCGTCGGGGCCAGGTGAAGCAGCTGCTGTCGGGCGTGGTGGCCTGCGAGGTGTCCAGCCTGCTGGTGGCCGACCAGGACCGGGTCCTGTTCGCCTCCATCCAGCACCCGGGGGAGGGATCGACCCTCGCCTCCACCACCAGCACCTGGCCCGGCGGGACGCCTCGGCCCGCCGTCGTCGCCGTCACCAAGAAGGGCCGCCGAATCGGGTCCTGACCTGCGGTCGGGGGTGGGTTGGGGCCTGCTGGGGGTCCCAACCCTCCCCGGTTCTGTCAGGGGGCACTGGTACCGTTGGACCCACTGTGACCGCCACCCGTGGGACCCCGAACCGGTCGGGGGCCAAGAAGAAGCCCGCCCCGCGGACCTCCTCGAAGCGTCCCCCCGCCAAGAAGACCAGCGCCTCGTCGCGCTCGCGCAAGGCCGCCCCACCGCCTCCGCCGCCGCTCACGGTCCGGATGCTGGACTCGCTGGCCCACGCCAGCCGCGGCCACGGTGCGGACTTCGCCGGCATCGTGTGCATCGTCCTCGGCGTCGTCGCCGGCATGGGCGTGTACGCCGGCGCCGGCGGCCCCGTCGGCCGGGGCACCGCCGACCTGGTCGGGTTCATCGTGGGCGCCGCCCGCGTCATCGTGCCGATCCTGCTCGTGGTCGTCGGCGCGCTCCTCATCCGCGGCGCCCCGGCGCCGAAGGAGGCCGACCCCGACGACCCCACCCTGGTCGACCTCGATCCGGAGGCCGCCGAGCACCCCTTCGCCCGCAACGTCTTCGGTGGCATCCTCATCGCCATCGCCGGGCTCGGCCTGCTGTACGTCATCCGCGACGCCCCCCGGTTCGACCAGGGCGCCGACGCCATGGCGGATTCCGCCGGGTACCTGGGCGGCGCCATCGGGGCCCCGGTCAAGGCGGCGCTCAGCTCCATCGGCGCCACCATCGCCTTCCTCGCCATCGGCTTCGCCGGCGTGCTGGTCATCACCCGCACCACCGTCCGCCACGTCGCTGGCAAGACCGCCGCAGGCGTCGCCGCCGGTGCCCGGCCGGTCGGCCGCCAGGCCGGCGCCTTCATCGGCAACCTGTTCTCCCTCGGCAGCGAGCGAGAGGACGCCGAGGGCGAGCCGTCGCTCGTGGTCGGCGGAGACATCGACCTGCGCGACGCCGAGGCGCCCACCGCGTTCTACGACCAGGACCAGGACCCCGACGCCGCGCCGGCCAAGCCCAAGCGCACACGCAAGCCCAAGGCCGTCGTGACGGAGCCGGACCCGGACAACCCGCCCGAGCAGCTGGAGATCGCGCTGCCGCCCGGCGCCAGGCCCAGGGTCTGGAAGCTGCCGCCCACCAAGCTGCTCGACCTCTCGGGCAGCCAGAGGGTCGACCGCAAGATGGTGGAAGAGACCGGCCGCACCCTGGAGCACGCCCTCGCCGAGCACGGGGTGGAGCCCCGCCTCGTCGGCATGACCGTCGGCCCCACCGTCACCCGCTACGAGCTGGAGCTCGGCCCTGGCGTCAAGGTGGCCCGGGTCACGAGCCTCCACAAGGACATCGCCTACGCCATGGCCACGCCCGACGTGCGCATCCTGGCGCCCATCCCGGGCAAGCAGGCCATCGGGGTGGAGATCCCCAACGTCCGCAAGCAGCTGGTCACCGTGGGAGACATCCTCACGAGCTCGGAGGCCCGCTCGGCCACGCACCCGCTCGAGGTCGCCATCGGCCGGGACATCGACGGCAAGGCCATCATGGCCAACCTCGCCGCCATGCCCCACATCCTCATCGCCGGCGCCACCGGCGCCGGCAAGTCGTCGTGCCTCAACTCCCTGCTCACGTCCATCCTCATGCGCTCCACCCCGGACCAGGTGCGCATGATCCTGGTGGACCCGAAGCGGGTCGAGATGGGGCAGTACAACAAGCTGCCCCACCTGCTCACCGAGGTCGTCACCGTCCCGAAGAAGGCCGCCAACGCGCTGGCGTGGGCCGTGCGGGAGATGGAGCGCCGCTACGACCTGCTGGCCGAGTGCGGCTTCCGCGACATCACCGGCTACAACGCCGCGTTCGACCGAGGCGACCTCAACGACCCCAACGCCGAGCTGCTCGGCCCTACCAGCGGATGCCGTTCATCCTGGTGGTCATCGACGAGCTGGCCGACCTGATGATGGTGGCGGCCCGAGACGTCGAGGAGTCCATCTGCCGCCTCGCCCAGATGGCCCGAGCCGTGGGCATCCACCTGGTCATCGCCACCCAGCGGCCCTCGGTCAACGTCATCACCGGCCTCATCAAGGCCAACGTGCCGGCCCGCCTGGCCTTCGCCGTGTCCAGCGCCACGGACTCCCGGGTCATCCTCGACCAGACCGGTGCGGAACGCCTGCTCGGCCAGGGCGACATGCTCCTGCTGGGCCCGTCGTCGTCCATCGCCCAGCGCGTCCAGGGCTCCTGGGTCACCGAGGACGAGGTCCGCAACATCGCCGCGTTCTGGAAGCGCCAGACGCCCGAGCTGGTCTACGACGAGGCCGTCCAGGGCTCCGACGAAGGCGCGCCGATCCCCGGTTCGTCCGGCGGCGGTGGTGGTGGTTCGAGCAGCGGCTCGGGCGACTCCGACGCCGACCTGGTGGCGCAGGCGACGGAGCTGGTGGTCCGCAGCCAGCTGGGCTCCACCTCGATGCTCCAGCGCAAGCTCCGCATCGGCTTCGCCCGTGCCGGGCGGCTCATGGACGAGCTCGAGGAGAAGGGCGTCGTCGGGCCGTCCACCGGGTCCAAGGCCCGCGAGGTCCTCATGACCCCCGAGGAGCTCGACGGCGGCGACAGCGGCGGTGGCGGCGACCTCGACGTCGACCAGCCCCTGAACCCCGAAGACGCCGCCGGCCCCATCATCCCCTGACCCGCGGCCCCCAGGTGTGGGCCCGGTCGCCCGTCACGAGTGCCTTGTACCGGTGCCCGCGCGACCCGAAATCGAGTGGGCGAGCGGGATGGTGGCAATTCTTGACCTGCTGGGTAGGGTTTTGGCCGTGAAGAAGCTGTTCTCCTTCCCGAACCCGGTCAACGAGGTGTCGGCTCGCCTGGTGGCGGGCGGCGTGGTGCTGCTGACCCTGGTCGTCCTGCTGGGCGGCCAGACGTGGGCCATCGGCCTGCTGGCCTACGGGTTCGTGGCCCGGGTGCTGACCGGTCCGACCCTGAGCCCGCTCGGTCAGTTCGTGACCCGGGTCCTGACGCCGGCGCTGCCGTTCGAGGCGAAGATGGTCCCCGGCCCGCCCAAGCGCTTCGCCCAGGGCATCGGCGCCACGCTGTCGGTGGCGGCCGGCGTCGCCCACTTCGGCTTCGGCGCCACCACCCTGGCCCTGGTCCTGGTGGCGATGATCACCGTGGCCGCCACCCTCGAGAGCGTCTTCGCCTTCTGCCTGGGGTGCCAGATCTTCGCCGGCCTCATGAAGGTCGGCATCGTCCCCGAGTCGGTGTGCGAGGAGTGCGCCAACATCTGGACGCGCATCCCGGACCCGGCCCGGGATTCGGTCTCGGTCTGACCCACACGCCGCCCGGTCGCCATGACCGCCTGCCGGCCTGCCGCCGGTCAGCGGGTGGTGGTGCGGGTGGCCTTGGTGAAGTCCAGGTCCAGCGTGGCCCCGTCGAGCTCCGCGGAGTAGACGCCGTCGTCGAACGTCGCCGACGCGTAGGGGGCGTCCCACCGGAGGCCGTCGGGGTGGAGGTCGACGTCCTTGTCGTCCTGGGTGAACGGCACCTGGTCGGCCACCGGCTTCGACTTGTCCCACCCGTAGGTGAGGGTGCCCTGGCTGGGGGAGTCGTAGGTGACGGTGATGCCGGCGTCCGAGGCCGGGCACTTCCCGGTGGCGCAGACGCCCGAGACCTGAGGCTCGGTGGCGGTGATGGTCGACACGAAGTCGTCGAAGGAGTCGTAGTCCGACGCCTGGGCCACCTCGGTGATCCACACGTTGTCCGGGCCGCCGGGGGCCATGAGGTCGAAGTCCTCGGTGAGGTCGCGGGTGAACTCGCCCTTGCTGTACTTCCGCCACTCGGTCGGCCGGGCGGACCAGAGGGCGATGTACCCGTCGCCCTTGCGGCCGAAGGTCCAGCCGTCCTGCTGCACCACCTGGTCGAAGTGCTCGGTGGGGAACCAGGCGTGCGTGTAGTCCTCGTACGTGAACGAGTAGGACCCGGTGCCCACGCCGCCGTCGCCCTCGTAGGCCGGGTCGTAGAGGCTGATGTTGACGTTCTCCACCTGGGCGGAGCGGGGGATGCCGCCGTCGCCGGTCCAGTGGCTGGTGTTGTCCGAGGCGTCGTCGGCCTTCGACACCGGGACCCGGGGGTGCTGGGTGAAGACCAGCGTGTCCGGGTCGAACGTGGCCTGCCAGATGTGGTCCTGCTCGCCGCGCTGGCCGGGCCGCCAGTCCTGTGCGGTCGACAGCATGACGGCGGGGGAGCGCCACGTGTAGGTGTCGACCTGCGACAGGAGACCGGGGTTGACCTGGACGCCGAGCGAGAGGGCCAGCTGCTGCAGGCCGGCGTCGTCGGTGGACTCCAGGACCGGCGCCAGGTCCTTGGCCTGCTGGAAGTTCGACGTCTCGAACAGGTCGTAGTCCTTCACCGCCTGCACGGAGGTGGGCACGACCTGCCACGGGAACTGGGCGCCGAGGCCCCACCACAGCATCAGGCCGTCCTGGCCCTCGAACGTGGTGCCGTACGGGGCCTTCACATCGGGGTCGACGGGGAGGTTCGGGTCGATGGGCAGGCTCGACTTGGTGCGGAAGACGGCGGTCTCGTCGAGGTTGGCGATCTTCTTCGCCACCTCAGGTGGCCGGTAGCGCTGGGCGGTGGCGAGGAGCGTGGCGTTGTCGGCGTGGTCGTAGTCGACCGAGGTGTTGTCGAACGCCAGCTTCGCGGTGGAGAACGTGTCCTCGTCGCGGCCGTTGAGCTTGTCCTTCTGGTAGGTGCGCCCGTGGGTGCTGCCGAACGTGCCGTCCTGCACGTGCCCGGCCAGCTCCACGAACATCATGTCCAGGGTCATGGCGCCGAGGCGGGCCAGCTTCGGATCGTCGGCCAGGTCGGCGAGCAGGAGCGTGCCCTTCATGTCCTCGCTCCAGTACACGTTGGACAGCCACTCGGAGAACCCGAAGCGGGAGCGCCACTCGAACCACTTGGCCAGCTCCTCCTCGGCGTGGGCCATGTGCTCGGCGCCGGTCATGCCGCTGTTGGTGAACTCCTCGTCGGGGAACAGCTGGCCGGCGATGTACTCGTTGGCCAGGAAGATCACCTGGTGGTTCTCGGTCCAGTAGTACTGGCTGTCGACGACGCCGTCGGGGGTGGGCTCGGTCCACCAGTACTTGAACGCCAGGATGCGCTCCTTGATGGCGGCTGCCAGCTCCGGGCTCAGGTCGTCGGCGTGGCGCGCGTACAGGAACAGCATGTTGTTGATGTCGAAGTCGCCGGTGTCCTCGAACGCCTCGAGCTTGGCGAACGTGTCGGCGAAGTCCTCGGGGGTGGCGCTGCTGATGTCGGGGTCCTCGCCCGCCCGCTCCGCTGCGGTGGCGAACGCCAGCAGCGACTGGCTGCTGCCCGGGTCCATCTCGCCAGAGGTGGCGAAGTCCAGGTACTCGTCCTGCTGGGTGCGCCACTCGTCCTCGGGGATCAGGCCGGCTGTCTCGCCGTCGCATCCGCCGCCCGAGGAGCCGGCGCTCCCATCGCCCGTGCCCGACACGGCGGCCACCGCCACCGCCAGCGCCACCCCCACGACCGCGAACCGTCGCACCTGTCCTGCCCCCTTGATCGACCGAGGGTGAACCTACCCGCCTTGCGCCGGGCGGCGGATCCGGTGCGGCATGCTGGGCGGGTGGAGGTGCGCCAGCGATGATCGAGGTTCCCGGCGGGCACCGGGCCGACCCGGGCACCCCGCCGTTCCCGGGCGGTGTGGCCGTCAGCCACCTGAAGGTCTACGAGTCGACCTCGGTCGACGGCCTGGCCGGCGGGACGCCGCACTGCCACACGGCGTGCACCGAGGCGTACGCCGTGGTCAGCGGCCGAGGTCGGGTCGTCACCCTGGGCGGCGACGGCTACCGGGAGACCCCGCTGGAAGCCGGGAGCTTCGCCTGGTTCACGCCCGGCACCATCCACCGCCTGGTCAACGACGCCCCCCTCGAGATCCTGGTGCTCATGGCCAACGCCGGTCTTCCAGAGGCGGGCGACATGGTCATCACCTTCCCCGACGACGTCCTGGCCGACGCCGCGCGGTACCGG
>CALANQ010000016.1 GCA_937926025.1 uncultured Acidimicrobiales bacterium | reverse complement strand
CGGCGCCGTGCCCGTGGTGGTCGACGCGCCCGCGACCCCGTCGACGGTGTGCACCACGGTCGGGGAGGTGGCCACCCCGCGCCGGGAGTCGCCGGAGTAGGTGGCGGTCACGTCGTGGGCCCCGACGTGCAGGGTCGAGACGGCCAGCTCGGCGCGGCCCGATCCGTCGACGGGGGCGGTGCCCAGCACGACGGCCCCCTCCTTGAACGCCACCGTGCCCGTGGGCGTCCCGCTCCCGGGGGCGACGATGGCGACCGTCGCGGTGAAGGTCACCGGTTCGGCCGCCGACGACGGGTTGGGCGTGCTGGTGAGCGCCAGCGTGGTCGACGCCTTCTGGACGACGCGATCGATCGTGGACGACGTGGCGTGGCCGAAGGTCGGTGCACCCAGGTACTCGGCGCTCAGGTGGCGGGTGCCGACCACCACGAAGACGGCGTGGCCCGCACCGTCGAGCGGCGCGGTGCCGAGGGAGATCCCGGTGTCGAACAGCTCGACCATCCCGGTGGGGGTGCCGGTGTCCGGTGGGACGGCCGCCACGGTGGCGGTGAACGAGATCGGCTGCCCCGAGACCGTCGGCCCGGGCGGCGTGGCCGTGAGGGTCACGCCGCTCGCCTTGAGCACGGCGATGGTGAGCTGCGTGGGGCCGTAGGTCGCCTCGTACTGGGTGCCGCTGGTGCCGAGGTGGTCGAAGGTGCCGGAGCCGGACCCGTAGGTGGCGATCGGGAACGTGGTGCCGTAGGTGGGCACGAAGCTGGTGACGGTCTCGAGCGTCCGACCGAACCCGAGTGCACCGCCCACCGCGACCCGTCCGGTGGCGCCCATGCCGTCGACGTCGACCAGGAGGGTGCCGCCGCTCCCGAGATCGAGGTCGCCGGACACGGTGATGGGCGCCCCCGTCTGGAGGTGGAGGGTCCCGGTGTTCTCCACCAGCGGGGCGTCGATGGTGCGGGTCCCTCCGGTGCCCGGGGCCGCCGTCACCGTGCCCTCGTTGCGGAACGTGCCTCCGGTGGCGAGCGTGGCCGCTGTGCCCCCGCAGCCCCCGGAGGTCAGCACGATGCTGCCCGCGCTGGTCACCGGGCCCGCAGCCGTGACCGTGGTGTTGTACGAGCAGCCGACGCCTTCGATGACGAGCGTCCCGCCCGACGGGATGTCTCCCACCAGGGCCACGCTCTGGTGGGCCGTGACCGCGCTGGAGCCGGTGGCGGGCGAGCCGTAGGTGAGGGTGCTGTTGCGGACGACGACGGGGTTGCCGGACGTGCTGCCGCCGGTCTGGACCAGGGTGCCGTTCGCCACGGTGACCGCCCCGGCACCCGACGCGTCGATCGAACCGGCCTGGTTGCGCAGCGTCGCTCCCGTGGCCGCCATCGGCTGGGTCAGGGTCACCGCCCCCTGGTTGGTGAAGGTGCTGCCGCTCTGGTCGTACGCGAGCGGCTGGTCGACGGTGACCGTCCCCTGGTTGAGGACGGACGCCCGCAGGTAGCGGTCGCCGCCGCTCCCCGGATCGACGTCGATCGTGCCCGTGTTGGTGATGAGCCCCGGCCCCTCGAGCAGCGCGTACGCGGCGCCGCAGCCGCCTGAGGTCAACCGGATCGTCCCTGCGTTGGTGAACGACGCCGGGGCGGTCAGCGCCGTGTTGTACGAGCAGGCGACCGCCTCGATGGTGAGGCTCGACGTCGACGGCAGATCACCGGCGAGCCCCATGCTCTGGTGGGCCACGAAGGCGCTGGTCCCCGAGCTCGACGGCAGGTACTCGAGGTCCGACTGGCGGAGCACCACCGGGTTCCCCGCGGTGCCACCGTCACCCTGCTGAAAGGTCGACCCGCTGACCAGGGTCAGCTGGCCGGCCCCCGTGCCAGCGATGGATCCCGCCAGGTTGCGGAACGCGGCGCCCGATGCCGTGACGGGCTGCGTCATCGTGACCGTGCCCTCGTTGGTGAACGCCGTGCCGCCGCCCGCGTCGAAGGCCAGCGGTTGATCGACCGTGACGGACCCGAGGTTGCGGACCGGGAGGCGCAGGTACCGCTCGCCGCCCGTTCCGGGAGCGACGGTGATGGACCCGGTGTTGGTGAGCAGCCCGGAACCGGCGAGCAGCGCGTACGCCCCACCGCACCCCGTCGCCGTGAACCGGATCGACCCCGCGCTGGTGAACGCACCAGCAGCCGTGACGGACGTGTTGTAGGAGCACGCCACGGCCTCGATGGTGAGCGCCGCGCCGACCGGGAGGTCGCCGGCGAGCCCCACGCTCTGGTGGGCCACGAACGCGCTCGACCCCGAGCTCCCCGCCAGGAAGGCGAGATCGGACTGGAGCACCACGACCGGGTTGCCCGACGTGTCTCCGTCGCCCTGCTGGAAGGTCGAGCCGGCGGCGGCGGTCAGCTGACCGGCGCCGGTCCCGTCGATGGAGCCCGCCAGGTTCCGCACCGTGGCGTTGGCGGTGGACATCGCCTGCGTCAGCCGCAGGGTCCCTTCGTTCGTGAACGTGCGCAGCGCCTGGTCGAACGCGACCGGGTGGTCGACCTGGACCAGACCCTGGTTGCGGAGGTCCAGGCGCAGGTACCGCTCCCCGCCGGTCCCCGCGTCCACCGCGATGGTGCCGGTGTTCGTCAGCAGACCGGGTCCGCTCAGGAGCGCGTACGCCCCGCCGCAGCCGGTGGCGGTCAACCGGATCGTGCCGGCGTTGGTGAACGCCCCGGCGGCCGTGACCGCCGTGTTGTACGAGCAGGCGACCGCTTCGATGGTGACGCTCGCCCCGGCGGGCACGTTGCCCGACAGGGACGAGGTCTGGTGGAGCGTGAACCGGCTGCTCCCGGTGCTGGCGGGGGCGAAGGCGAGCGTCGAGTTCAGGATCTCCACCGCGGTGCCGGTGGTGCTGGCGTTCGCCTGGGTGAAGGTGCTGCCACCGGTCGCCCGGACGAGGCCGGCGCCCGAGGCGGCCACCGACCCGGACGTGTTGGTGAAGGTGGCGCCGACGGTCCCGAGCGGCTGGGTCAGGGTGAGCGTGCCCCGGTTGTCGAACTCGGTCCCGGCGAGGTCGAAGGCGGTGGGTTGGGACACCACCACCGAACCCTGGTTGCGCACCGACATCCGCAGGTACCGCTCGCCGCCGGTCCCCGCCGTCGACGAGATGGTGCCGGTGGTGGTGTTCGTGAGGAGCCCGGGGCCCTGCAGCAGCGCGTAGGCGCCGCCGCAGCCCGTCGTGGTCAGGGTGAGCGACCCCGCGTTGGTGAGGTTGCCCGTCACATCGACCTGCGTGTTGTACGAGCAGGCCACCGCCTCGACCCGCAGGCTCTGGCTGGCACCGATCGTGCCGCTCACCGTCGCCGACTGGTGAGCGACGAACGAGGCACCGCCCGCACCGGTGCTGGAGAACGTGGCGTTGAGCAGCACGATCGCAGCGCCGGTCGTCGAGCCACCGCGCTGCTCGAACGATGCCCCGCTCACGGTGAGCGCACCCGCCCCCGAGGAGGCGATCGTGCCCGACCGGGCGATGAACGTGGGACCGCCGCGCACGGCCAGGGCTGCGTCGACCGCCACCGGGCCCTGGTTGTCCCAGGTGGTGCCCGCGGTGTCGAACTCGGTCGGTGCCCCGATGCTGACCGAGCCCCGGTTGAGGACATCGCCCCGCAGGTACCGGGTTCCGCCGACGCCGGCGACGGTTCGCACCGAGCCGTCGTTCGTCAACCCGCCACCCGTCTGGACCACCGATTGGACAGCCCCGCAGCCCGATGAGGTGAGGTCCAGCCGGCCCCGGCCGAAGACCTCGGCGGTGCCGGTCACGTCGAGCTGGGCCGATGCGCTGCAGCCGACGCCCTCGACCGCCAGCGTGGCCAGCCCGGCACCGCTCGAGCCCACCTGGATCGAGTTGGCGGCCCGCGAGCCGGTGAGGGTCACGGTGTAGGTGCCCGATGCCGTGATGCACATGTCGTCCGCAGCGGTCGGCACCCCCGCCGGGGACCACCGTGCGGGATCGGCCCACGAACCGTCGACCGCCGACGCCCAGGACCGGGTGCACACCGGGCCGGCACCGGACGGTGCACCACGGCTCAGCAGCACCCCGCCCGCCACCGCGAGCGCGACGAGGAGCAACCCGGCGGCCGACGCGCGACGAAGGCGGTGGTGGGGTCGCACCATCGCTCGGACGGTACGGAAGAGCGCGCGAACGAAGCGCGAACGCCGGACTACCGGACCAGCAGCTCGCACAGCTTGTCCAGCGACTCCGACCGCTCCCGGATCAGCCGCTGCCCCTCCCGCTTGAGCGCCTTCAGGTTGGCGGGCTTCACGTTGTCCAACGAGAAGCTGGCCTGGGTGAGCTCCTGCTGGAAGCGGAAGTACCGCTCCGGTCCGAGCAGCTCCCCCATCACCCGCTGGCAGGTCTCCGCGGCCCCGTCGAGGACGATCTCGAACATCGGCCGCGCCCAGTGCGCCGCACCCCACTCCTTGACCTCGTCGTACTCGAACATCCGGGTCATGCCGCCCGCCCCCAGGGACGCCACGAGGATGTCCTTGCCGAAGTAGTGGCGCTCGACCTCACCGAACGCAAGCAGCCCGGGGCTGTTCGCGTACACCGCCCCGTCCACGAAGACGTGCTCCCGACCGGCCGGGTCCCGCACCTGGAACGGCTCGAAGAACGTGGGCGCCGCCGTCGTGGCCCGGACCGCCTCCCACATCTTGAAGTCGTACGCCGGGTCCTCCTTGGCCTGGCGGCTGCGGAACAACCACGTCTCGCTGCGGCTGATCTCGTACGACGCCAGCAGCACGTCGGTCAGCGCGTCGGTCAACCGGAGCTCGCCGAAGCGCTCGTGGAGCAGGTCGACCAGCGAGTCGGCGTGGTACCGCTCGTGGAGCACGCCTCCGAGCGAGTGCACCACGTCGCGCTTGGACCGGTGGAAGATCCTCGGCCCCAGCTCCTCGTAGAGCGCCACGCCGTCCGAGGCCGCGTACTTCGGCGCGCCGTCGGCGTCGGGCGTCACCAGCCCCATCGCCA
>CALANQ010000015.1 GCA_937926025.1 uncultured Acidimicrobiales bacterium | reverse complement strand
GCGGCGTCGTGCTCCGACCGTCCGTGACCCGACTCGGTCGGCGCTCAGTTGTCGCCCGACGTCCAGATCCGGAGCCCTTCTCGAACCGCGTCGAGGGTGGCTGCTTCTCGTCCGGCCTCAGGGTCGCCGGTCACGAGACCGTGGAGGAACCCAGCGTTGAAGGCATTGTCGGAGCCCAGGGTCTGCCACGGCGGTGCCGGGCCGGCTGGGATGGTCACCGCCTGGAGCTGCGGCGGAGAGCCGGGTGCGATGAGGACGGCGGTCGGCGGATCCAGCCAAGCCGGGTCGCGCACCACCGTCACTGGCGGAAGGGGCAGGCGCTCCGCCAAGCGCGTCAGATGCTCGAGATCTGGTCCGTTCGACGTGCTGTCTCGCGTCCCCGGTGCCGGTGATCGAGGTTTGCGATGTGGGTGGTCCGCGAGGGCCTGGAACTCGGCGTGGGTGCAGATGTACACGTCGACCTCGCCGCGGTCGAACGCGTGCTTGAGATAGCTGACCTGGAGCTGGCTCTCGACCTCGGGGACCAGCTGGCCGTGGTCCAGCACCACCAGCTGACGCTGACCGTGGCGCTGCAGCGCATCGTGGAGGCCGTTCTGCAGATTCGTCCGGAAGTAGCCACCGATGTACAGGACGCCCCCGGTGGCCTGCTCCAGCAGGAGTCCGGCGTTGAGCATGTGCCAGTCGAGGTAACCGAGCGCGCCCTTGTGGGTGAAGACGGTCTTGAACATGCCGTCGGCCTGGTGCAGGTGGACGGACACTGCGGTCGCCACGCCCGGGACGGTCCTGATGCGCGGGCGGGCGATCCAGCCCTGACGGCCGAGCATGCTCTGAGCTTCCCGTGAGAGCGGATCCATGGCGCCGCCCATGGCGCTGAACAGCGACGCCTGCACGCCGTAGGCGTCGTACAGACGGGCTCCGACCTGCAGGCACGACCCGCCCAGTCGGATCTTCACCTCTTCGAGGTTCGACCACTCCTCAGCCCGCAGCGTCGTGTCCTCGATGGGCGAGAGGATGACGTCGACGTAGACACCGCCGACGAGCAGGAAGTTCGGAGTGGTTCGAGACCGCGCAAGCTTGAGCTTGCCGGCGTAGTCGCGGGCGCGCTGCTGGGTGATCGGCGTGTGGTGCACCGTCCGCGGTGTGGTCCCAGGCACCCGAGCGACGACGTCGTCGGTCTTGGCGGACGAGGCGGGTTGCAGAGCGGAGATGAGCTCGGTCGCGTGGGCGACCGCAAGGTGGACGCCCACCCACCGCTGGACGTCGTTCAGCCGGTTCTCCAGGCGTGCGGAGGTTCGAACGAGGCGCCGGATCAGGCCGATGCGGTAGCCCGCGATCTCCGCCGGATCGTTCTCCATCCGAGACCAGGCGACGGCGCGAACGGCGCGGACGGCCGCAAGTGCGGCCGCCACAGCCTGCGCGTCGTCGTCCAGCGCGGGGCGGACGAGGAACGGCGACTGGTCTCCAGCAGTGGTCTCCTCGACGAGCCGGTCGACCAGCTCCCTCGCTGTCTCCGGGCCGGCTTCGTCGACCTGCAGGAGACGGAGGACCAGGTCGCCCTCCATGGTGATGTGGTCCCGCAGGTAGTGCTGCTCCCCGGTGTGCGAGAAGTCGATGAGGCCGAGGTCGTCGTCCTCGTCGATCAGGACGTTCTCACCGAACAGGTCGCCGTGGCAGATGGCGATGGCGTGAGAGGTCGGCAGGGCGGCGCCGGATGTCCACACCTTGCGGACGTTCGCGATCTGTTCCTCGGGAATCGCCAACGCAGCGGGGAGCGTCCGGCACATCGCCTCGAATGCGCTGAGATCGCCCTCGGTGAGGACGTAGTCGTCGTCGGTGAGGAAGCGCTCGACCATCGTCCTCTCGCCGTGCCACGCGTCCTTCACGATCTCGAAGACGCCCGTGAGGAGCCGTTCGATGACGTCGTGCTGCTGCTGGCCGGCGAGCACGAGGAGGCGCTGGTTCAGCGTCTCGGTCGCGATGAACTCGTAGGCGATGCCGCCGACGTCGCCCAGGATCTTGTCGTTGTGCTTCGCGGGGATGTGCTTGCTGGCGATGAAGGGAGCGACGTACTGATGCCACGCAGCGAGTTCGGCCTGCGTGTCGGCCGCCAAGCCGATCTTCACGACGCAGGGCAGCTGGCGCTGGCGCCGGTGCGGTGTCACCCGGAACACGGATGCACCGGACATGCCGGGGGTGAGGGCCTTGTAGACGATCCGGGTGGCCTCGGGGAAGAGCTCCCGGAACATGTGGTGGACGGTGCTGCGGCCCAGCTCGTTCAGCGAGCTCTCGGTGAGCTCGTCGGAGGCCGCTTGGAACGAGGGCAGGGCGAGCGGTGCTTCCCCTTCCTCCACCGTGCCGCCGCTCGACACCATCTCGAGGTCGAGGACCTCATCGTCGGGAGATGAGCGACGTGCGTTCAACATGGCCGCCACCACCATGCGGAAGGCTGGTTCCTCGACCGTTCGCTTGAGCGAGCGCTCGGTGTAAACGCCGCGCATCGCCACCAGGATCGATGCACGACGTTCCCCTGTGGTGCGAGCCCGGACCTGGCGCGGCTGGCGCAGCCGCCAGGGCTGCGACGGGCTGTCCGTCGCGACCATCTCCAGATCGCTGACGTGGACGGCGACGACGTCCCGCTCGAACGGCCGGAGCTCGTTCGAAGCGGCGAGGAGCTGGACGACGGCGAGCACCTCGTCGCGCAGGCGACGCTCGATCACCTCGATGGCGAGGTCTGGTTCGGGCCACAGGATCCGGGCCGCCGTCCGATACGACAAGGGCCGTTCCTCTTCGGCGCGCCCACCGGAGCGCTTGTTCGGGTGGAGTCGAGCCACCCACTTCACCGCCGTCAAGACGTGATCGAACGCCGCTGTATCCGCCCTCACCACCATGAGGGCGAGATCATGTCAGAAGATCACGCTCGACAGGCGGTGCGACGCGCAGAGCGCTCCGCTCTCCACGCTCCGCGTTCGACGATCAGGCTGATCCTGACGACGCCGACGGCCCGACTGGCCAGCCGTTGTCGTCAGCGGTCCATGCGTCCGGTCTGCCAGGCGAAGCCGGCGAGCTCGACCCGGTTGCGGGCGCCGATCTTGTCCTGGATGGTCGCCAGGTGCTTCTTCACGGTGCCCAGCGAGATGAACAGGGAGTCGGCGATCTCGGCGTTGCTGAGGCCGCGGGCTGCGGCGTGGAGCACCTCCTCCTCCCGGTCGGTGAGCGGGATGGCGGGCGAGCGGGGCGGAGCGGAGGGCGGCGGACCGAAGTGGGCGAGGAGCCGGACCGTGATCGACGGCGAGACCAGCACGTCGCCGCGGTGCGCGGCCCGCACCGCCTCCAGGAGCAGCAGCGGGGACACGTCCTTGAGCAGGAAGCCGGTCGCGCCGTTGGCGAGGGCCTCGCGCACGTACTCGTCGAGGTCGAACGTGGTGACGACGACGACCTTGAGGGGATCGTCGACATCGGGACCGGCGAGCTGCCGGGTGACCTCGAGCCCGTCGAGCTCGGGCATGCGCACGTCGACCAGGCACACGTCCGGTCGCAGCGACCGTGCCAGCTCGACGGCCGAGGCACCGTCCTCGGCCTCGGCCACCACCTCCATGTCGTCGGCGTCGTCGATGATCAGCCGGAACCCAGCCCGCACGAGGCGCTGGTCGTCGGCGATCAGCACGCGGATGGTCACCGGGTCGCACCCAGCGGCAGCTCGGAACGGACCACCCAGCCGCCGTCGGGGCCGGGTCCCGCGGTGAGCGCCCCGCCGAGATCCGCGACCCGCCGCTGCAGCTCGGCGAGCCCGGTGCCGGGGGTTGCGCCCGGCGCCGCCGCGCCGGTCGTGGCGGAGGTGCCGTCGTCGGTGACGGTGACCACGAGCCGGTCTCCGGCGACGGCGCCCTCGACCCGGACCTCGGTGACGTCGCGGCCGTGCCGTCGGGCGTTGGTCAGTGACTCCGCCACCACCCGGTAGGCGACAGGTGCCTGGGCCGGGGTCAGCGGCGGCACGGCCGGGCCGATCGTGGCCTTGACGGCGAGGCCCGGCGCCGTGGCGAGAGCGGCGAGCCGCTCGATGTCCTCCCAACCCGAACCGAGCGGGTCGCGGTCGCGCAGGGCGCTGACCATCCAGCGCATGGCGGCGAGCGCCTCGGTCCCTTCGCGTCCGATGTGGTCCAGGGCATCGGCGGCCGCTTCGGGGCGACGCTCGGCCACGTGGCGCGCCGCCTGCGCCTGGACCACGATCCCGGTGAGGTGGTGCCCGACGATGTCGTGGAGCTCGCGGGCGATCTCGAGCCGCTCCTCGGTCCGTTCGGCTCGGGCTTCGGCCGCCCGTCGCCAGTCCGACCAGCGGAGGTACAGGCCGACGCCGACCGCAGCGGCGAACGCGCCCATGCCGAGCAGCAGCAGGTAGGCGGCCGCGGCGACCTGGGGCCGCAGCGCCTCGCCCGCCACGGCCAGCGCCGCGGCGGCGGTGAGCGTCATCGCCTGCCGACCGCTCTCGTGGTGCAGCACGGTCGCCGTGAGCAGCCCGAGCGCGAAGACGGCGGCGAGCGACGGCGCCAGGCTCGTGCCCAGGGCGAAGCTGACGGCGGTGAGGGCCAGGCTGGCGGCGATCAGCACCTCGAGGGCGAGGACGGGGCCGCGGAGCCGCCATGCCACCACGGTCACGGCGATGACGCCGACGGTGGGGACGAGGACGGCGAGCGACACGGAGAGCCGGCCGGTGTCGATGACCGGGTCGGTCGCCCAGATCACCGCATCGGCGACGGCCAGGACCGCAGCAACCAGGGTCAGCGACGCGTTCGAGATCCGCCGCAGCGCCTGCCGGTTCCCGTGTGCGGACTCGACCACGCGGTCGAGGGCGCTGACGACCTGGACCGGTGGGGCGACCGGTATGGGCGCCGGTGCCGTCGTCGTCCCGCGTGTCCCATCCACCTCGCCAGGCTACGGCGGGGCGGCGGGCCGGGGATCGGCCGATCGGCCCCTTCTGGACTCCTCGG
>CALANQ010000014.1 GCA_937926025.1 uncultured Acidimicrobiales bacterium | reverse complement strand
GGACTCGTTCATGCAGAAGAACGTGCCCAGCTCGGCTCCCGACTTCGTCAAGACGGTGGGCTTCTGGGCGGAGGCGTCCAAGCGGGAGGTCCACTACGCCCTGTGCGACGACCGGCCCACCTTGCTGTGGTTCGGCAACCAGCGGGCGGTCGAGTACCACCCGACGCTCGTGCGGGCCGATGACCCCGGCCACCCCACCCACCTCGTGCTGGATCTCGATCCGCCCGAGGGGGACGGGTTCGCCGCGGCGGTGGCGGCGGCCCGCCTGGTGCGCGCCGTCCTCGACGACGCTGGTCTGGCGTGCGTGGTGAAGACGAGCGGTGCCAAGGGGGTGCACGTGTTCGTGCCCGTCGCCTCGATCGGGGTCGATGATGCCGCGGCCGCGACTCGCGCGATCGCCGCTCGGGCCGAGGCCCTGGATCCAGAGGTGGCGACCACGGCGTTCGTGAAGGAGGAGCGGGGCGGCAAGGTGTTCGTGGACGCCACCCGGGTGGGTGCCGCCACGGTGGCGGCGGCCTTCAGCCCGCGCATCCGGCCCGGCACGCCGGTCTCGTTCCCGGTCCGGTGGGACGACCTCGACGCGGTGACCCCGTCGGACTTCACGCTGGCCACCGCCGTCGGCGCCCTGGACCGGGCCGGGCCCTGGCTCGCCGACCTGGACCCCGATCAGCGGGTGCCCGGTGACCTGGTCGCCGAGGGCCACCAGATCACCCCGGGCCGGGTCGAGGCGATGCACGAGGGTCGGCGCCGCAAGCGGGCCGCGGAGCGTGGCGACGGGTGAGGGCCCGCCCGACCCCCTTCCGGGGGCGCGGAGCCTGAGTTCACCCAGGTGGGGGGCCTAGGGGAGCCGTTCGGCCCAACTCCGGAAATCGCACCTCTGGTGGTTGAGATACCACCTTCCGTGGCCGATGAGGACAGGGTGGAGGGGTCCCTTGCGACGCGCGGGAGGACGTCCGGAGCGCTGGCTCCGGAACGGCACCTCGAGGACGGGCCGGACTTCGACGCGCCCGATCGCTTCGACCTCTTCATCAACTGGCTGACCGCGTCGGTCCAGTCGGTGTGGCGGCGGCTCGGCTGGATCGGGCTCGTGTCGTCGGTCCTCGTGGTGTTCCTCGGCCTGGAGCTGGGCGGCTGGTCCGAGCGGGCGTCGGGTGTGCTGGTCGCCTCGGTGACCGCCGGCATCGCCATCGCCGTCGCCTGGCAGGCCACCGGCCGGGTGCGGGTCGCCTGGACCTTCATCGCCCTCGGCAGCATCTTGTGGTGCGGCGGCGCCGAGGCCCAGCCGCTGTGGAAGAGCGCCGGGCGCTCCACCGTGGACTTCGCCTTCGCCGACCTGGCCGCCGTCGGCGCCATGGTCGCGTTCTCGCTGGCCCTGCTGGCGCTGGTGGAGCCGCCCCAGCGCGGGGTGGCCCGCCTGCGGTTCCTGGCCGAGTACCTGATGATCTCCGCCAGCGTGCTGTTCGCCGGCTGGGTCACCATCCTGCCCGCCGCCTTCGACGCCAGCGCCGGGCGCCCCACCCTGGACCAGGTCGCGCTGATGGCCTATCCGCTGAGTGACAGCCTGCTGCTGGGCGTGGTGGTGTTCGTGGTGTGCAAGCTCCCGCACCTGGCCCGCGGGAGCGTGCTGCTCCTGCCGGGCATCGGCGCGCTGGCGGCGCTCTCCACCGCCACCAGCGAGGTCGGTCCCGCCTCGGCCGCCAGCCCCCGCGTGGTCGGGCTGGCCATCGCGCTGGCGTTCCTGGCCATCGCGGTCGCGGGCACCCGCACCTGGCAGGCCGGTGAGGACCGGACCCGGGCCGAGGTGGACCGCACGCGCCTCCTCCTGCTGGCGGCCCCGGGCCTGTCGATCCTGATCGTGGTCGGCACCACGCTCCGCCAGGTCACCGGTCAGCCGGTGGCGGTGGAGCTGGGGTGGATCACCATCGGCGTGCTGACCCTGGCCGTGCTGCTCCACGTGACGGTCATCGCCGAGAACCAGGCGCTCGCCGCGGAGCTGAGCCTGGCCCGGGACGAGGCCATCCACGCATCGACCCTGAAGTCCCACTTCCTCGCCAACGTGTCCCACGAGATCCGGACCCCGATGAACGCGGTGATCGGGTTGACCGGCCTGCTCCTCGACACCGACCTCGATGAGGACCAGCAGGAGCTGGCGGTGGGCGTCGCCACCTCGGCCGAGGGCCTGCTCGGCCTGATCGACAGCCTCCTCGACTTCTCCAAGATCGAGGCCGAGCGCATGGACCTCGAGGAGATCGACCTCGACCTCACCGACCTGATCGACGAGGTGGCGATGCTGGTGGGCGACAGCGCCCGCCGCAAGGAGATCGAGCTCTACGCCTACTGCGAGCCGGGCATGATCACGGACCGCCGGGGCGACCCGGTCCGGCTGCGGCAGATCCTCCTGAACCTGGTGAACAACGCCGTGAAGTTCACGTCCGAAGGGTCGGTCACCCTGCGGGCCATGCCGGCGGAGCACCAGCCCGACCACGTGTCGTTCCTGGTGATCGACACCGGCATCGGCATCCCCGAGGCGGAGCAGGCCCGCCTGTTCGAGCCGTTCTCCCAGCTCGACGAGACCACCACCCGCCACTACGGCGGCACCGGGCTGGGCCTCGGCATCGTGCGGGGGTTGGTGGACCTCCAGGGCGGCACCATCGAGCTGGCCAGCGAGGTCGGGACGGGCACCGTGTTCCGGGTGACGCTCCCGATGCCGGTCGGCACCCAGAGCACCGAGCGCGGCCTGGTCGCCCTGGTGGGCCTCCGGGCGCTGGTGGTGGACGGCAACGCCGTGAACCGCAGCGTCCTCGCCCACACCCTCCACAGCTGGGGCTTCGTCGTGGACCAGGCCAGCTCCGCCGAGGAGGCCCTCCACCAGTACGCCTGGAACGCGGATCAGCCCGACGAGCGCTACGCCCTCGCCATCCTCGAGCACAAGCTCGACGGCATGGACGGCATGGAGCTGGCCCGCCACCTGCGGCACCAGCAGCGCACGTCGTCCACCGTGATCCTGCTGCTGAGCGCGGCCAACGACCTCTCCCGGCAGGAAGCGCACGACGCCGGCATCGAGTCCGTGCTCGTCCGCCCCGTCCGCACGTCCTACCTCCTGCGCCGCATCGTCGACGCGCTCATCACCCGACCGGCCGAGGCCTCGGCCGGCCACCCCTGAAAGGCATTCACCCCATC
>CALANQ010000013.1 GCA_937926025.1 uncultured Acidimicrobiales bacterium | reverse complement strand
ACTCGCCGATCCGGGTCACGTCGGACACCAGGTCCCAGACCTCGGCGATCGGTGCGTCGATGTGGATCGTGACGGCGTCCTGCATGCCCGGACCCTAGGCCCGCACACCCCCGAACTTTCGATGGTTGTCGTTGCAGGGCAACGGTTGGCATCGAAAGTTCGGAACAGATCGGGTGCGCGCGTCGCCGAGCGAGCCGCCGGGACAGCCGGTACGGTCGGATTCCCGTCCGCCTGTCCCTTCCCCCGGAGGCACCGATGTCCAGCGATCCCGGCCAGCTCGTCAAGGAACGGATCGAGGAGCTGCTCGATGCCGTCGACCCGAAGGCGGTGTCGATGGAGGAGTTCCGCGGCAAGCAGTACGACCTCGGCCTGGCGTGGGTGCACTTCCCCGAGGGGTGGGGCGGGCTGGGCCTGGCGCCGAACCCCCAGAAGGACATCGACGCGGCGATCCGGCGGGCGGGGGCGCAGCCGGCGGACTCCCGCCACTTCTTCGGTCTGACCATGGCGGGCCCGACGGTCGTCACCCACGGCGACGACGAGCTGCGGGGCCGGCTGCTGCGGCGCATGTTCACCGGCGAGGACGCCTGGTGCCAGCTCTTCAGCGAGCCGGGTGCGGGCTCGGACCTGGCCGGCCTGGCGTGCAAGGCGGTGCGCGACGGTGACGAGTGGGTCATCACCGGGCAGAAGGTGTGGAACACGCTCGCCCACCTCGCCGATCGCGGGATGCTCGTCGCTCGCACCGATCCCGATGCGCCGAAGCACAAGGGCATGACCTACTTCGCGCTGGACATGCACGCCCCGGGCGTCGAGGTGCGGCCGCTGCGCCAGATCACCGGCGAGGCCGAGTTCAACGAGGTGTACATGACCGAGGTCCGCGTGCCGGACTCGGACCGCATCGGCGACGTGGGCGAGGGCTGGCGGGTCGCCATGACCACCCTGTCGAACGAGCGCACGACCATCGGCGGCGGTGGCGGTGGGGTCCCGGCTCGTGGCTCGGGGGCCATCGCCGAGGCGGTGCGCATCTGGAACGAGGAGACCGTCGACAAGTCGCCGGTCGCCCGCGACGAGCTGGTGCAGCTGTGGATCCGGGCCGAGGTGCTGCGCCTCACCAACATCCGGGCGTCGCAGAACCGCCGGGCCGGCAACCCCGGGCCCGAGGGATCGATCGCCAAGCTGGTGTTCGCCCAGGTGAACATGGACATCTACGAGTTCTGCGTGGACCTGCTCGGTGCCGCCGGGCTCGTCGGGTACGAGTACATCGACCAGCGGGTCGAGAACCTGGGCCTCACCGGTCCTCCCGGGTCCAGCCGCAAGATGTTCCTGCGGGCCCGGGCCAACTCCATCGAGGGCGGCACCTCGGAGATCCAGCGCAACATCATCGGCGAGCGGGTCCTCGGCCTCCCCGGCGAGCCCCGCACTGACAAGGACATCGCGTGGAAGGACGTGCCCCGCAGTTGAGGCCGCTCGCACCTCGGTTCTCGTGCAGACCCAGCAGCCTGTGGGTGCTCGATCTGCGCCAGAACCACCTCTCCGGGGTTCTGGTGCCGGACCGACAGCCTCAGGCTGTTCGACGTGCACCGGAACCGTCGCGGCGGCCGGTGTTCGGCGGTCTGGGGCGGGTCGGTTGAGCGAGGTGGCCGAGGTGCGGGTGCGCCGCGCCGGGGCCGACGATGCCGACCAGCTGGCGGTCATCGAGGCGGCGGCGGGGGAGCGGTTCCGCACCATCCCCGGGCTCGAGTTCGTGGCCGACCACGATCCTCGGTTCGATGCCGCCATCCTCGATCCGGCCCTGGCCGAGGGGCGGGTGTGGGTGGCCGAGTCGAAGGACGGGCTGGTCGGCTACGCCTTGGCGTTCGACCTCGACGGCCAGCCGCACCTGGAGCAGATCTCGGTGCTGCCGGACTGGTCGGGCCGCGGGGTGGGCCGGGCGCTGATCGATGAGGTGGCCGCGTGGGCGGCCGGGTTCGATGCCGGGTGCGTCACCCTGGCTACGTTCCGGGACGTTCCGTGGAACGCGCCGCTGTACGCCCACCTCGGTTGGACCGAGGTGCCCGAGGCCGAGGTGCAGGCCGATCCGCGCCTGCTGGCCGTGCGGGCCGAGGAGGCCGAGCACGGCCTGGACCCGGAGGCCCGGGTCTTCCTGCGCTTGGCGGTCTGATCCGGTCTGGTCGGGACCACCGGGTGATGAGCTGGCCGGTCTGGGGGTGGCGCCCGACGCCGTCGGGCTCGGTCCCTCAGCTGGGGCGGAGGACGGCTTGGGTCTGGGTGACCTTGGCGATCTGCTTGCCGGCGGCGTCGACCAGGGTCGTCTCGACGACGATGGTGGTGCGGCCGGTGTGGAGCGGGGTGCTGATGGCTTCGACGTGACCGTCCCGGACCCCGCGCAGGAAGTTGGTGGACGACGAGACCGTGGTGGTGCCGACGCCGCCGTCGGGGAGGTTGAGGAAGGCGACGACCGCGCCGGCGCCGTCGGCGAGGGCCATGAGGGCGCCGCCGTGCATGACCCCGCCGATGGTGCACCGCTCGGGGGACCACGGGAGCCGGGCTCGGACCTCGGCGGCGTCGACGACGGTGAACTCCACGCCCATGAGCCCGCAGAACGGCATCGACTCCAGGGCCTGGTCGGTGGTGAGGGTGAAGCCGGCCATCAGTCGGTGCGGTCGGCGAGCTTGATGATGGCGAAGGCGGCTTCGCTCGGGTCTTCGACGACGGCGAAGCGACCGGCGTCGATGTCCATCGGCCCCATGAGGAGCTTGCCGCCGAGCTCGGTGACCCTGGCGATGGCGGCGTCGGTGTCGTCGACGCCGAAGTAGACGAGCCAGAGGTTGGGGACCTCGGGTGGGAACTGGGCGCCCATGTGCATCATCCCGCCGATGACGTCGCCGTCGAGGTACCACTGCGTGTAGGTCATCATCGGTGATTCGCCGGTCTCGGCGGTCCAGCCGAAGACGGACGTGTAGAAGGTCTTGGCCTCGTCGGGCTGGCGGGTGTTGAGCTCGTTCCAGGTGAGCGTGTTGGGCTCGTTGACGAGCTCGCAGCCGGGGTGGGTGCCGGCCTGCCAGACGGAGAAGACGGTGCCGACGTCGTCGGCGAAGACGGCCATGCGGCCGAAGTCCATGACGTCCATGGGAGCGACGATGACCTGGCCGCCGGCGGCGGTGACCGCCTCAGCGGTGGCGTCGGCGTCGTCGGTGGCGATGTAGGTGGCCCAGACGGGCGGGCCGGGGTTCATCTGCTGGCCGAACCCGGCGACCCGCTTGTCGCCGACCATCGCCTGGCGGTAGCCGCCGGTCTCCTCGGCGCCTTCGGTGAACGTCCAGCCGAAGAGGCCGCCGTAGAAGGCGACGGCGGCCTCCATGTCCGGCACGCCGATGTCGACCCACGATGGGGTTCCGGCCAGGTAGCTGCTCTTCTCCATCGGGCCTCCTTCGATCGGTCCGCGTGTGCCCGCAGCGCGCACGGTAGCCAGCGGCGGATCGGCCTGCGCGGAGTCCGTTTCAGACGGGCAGGTGCGGGGTTCGGCGCTCGGCAGCCGGTGTCGGGGGTCCGGTTGTGGGAGCCTGCGGCGGTGAGCATCGCCGTGAAGCTCGAGGACCTGCCGTCGGTGATCAGCGAGCGGGGACCGGACGCCTACCTGGTGCCCGTCCGGGACACCCGGCCGCACATCGTGGCGGTCTCGGTGGCGTGCCGGGACGGTCTGCTGGTGGTGGGGGCGGGGCGACGGACGGCCATCAACATCGAGGACCGTCCCCTGGCCACCCTGCTATGGCC
>CALANQ010000012.1 GCA_937926025.1 uncultured Acidimicrobiales bacterium | reverse complement strand
GCATACGAGATGCCTAAGTGACTGGAGTTCAGACGTGTGCTCTTCCGATCTGACATCGCCCGCATGAACGAGCTGCTCATCCAGCTGCGCGACAAGGGCAACACGGTGCTGGTGGTGGAGCACAAGCCCGAGGCCATCGGCATCGGCGACCACGTGGTCGACCTCGGGCCGAAGGCCGGCACCGAGGGCGGCGAGGTGGTGTTCGAGGGCACCTACGACGAGCTGCGCAAGGCCGACACCCTCACCGGCCGCCACCTCGACGATCGGGCCTCGCTCAAGGACGAGGTGCGCACCGCCACCGGTGCCATCGAGGTCCGCGGCGCCAGCACCCACAACCTCCGCGACGTCGACGTCGACATCCCGCTGGGCGTCCTGACGGTCGTCACCGGGGTGGCCGGATCGGGGAAGAGCTCGCTCATCCACGGGTCGGTCGCCGATCGCGACGGGGTGGTCGTGGTCGACCAGGCCGCCATCAAGGGGTCCCGGCGGAGCAACCCGGCCACCTACACGGGCCTGCTCGAGCCGATCCGCAAGGCGTTCGCCAAGGAGAACGGCGTGAAGCCGGCCCTGTTCAGCGCCAACTCCGAAGGCGCCTGCCCCACGTGCAACGGCAACGGCGTCGTCTACACCGAGCTCGGGATCATGGACACCATCGCCACCGAGTGCGAGACCTGCGAGGGCAAGCGGTTCAACGCCGAGGTGCTGGAGTACCAGCTGGGCGGGCGAGACATCAGCGAGGTGCTGGGCCTGTCGGTCTCCGACGCCGAGGCGTTCTTCTCGCCCGACGGCGACGCGCCCGTGCCCGCCGCCCACAAGATCCTCGTCCGGCTGCGCGACGTCGGCCTCGGCTACGTGAAGCTCGGCCAGCCCCTCACCACGCTGTCGGGCGGCGAGCGCCAGCGGCTGAAGCTGGCCGTCAACATGGGCCAGAAGGGCGAGGTGTACGTGCTCGACGAGCCGACCACCGGCCTGCACCTGGCCGACGTGGAGCAGCTCCTCGGCCTGCTCGACCGGCTGGTCGATGCCGGCCGCTCGGTCATCGTCATCGAGCACCACCAGGCCGTGATGGCCCACGCCGACTGGATCATCGACCTCGGGCCCGGTGCCGGCCACGACGGCGGCACCGTCGTCTTCGAGGGCACCCCGGCCGATCTGGTGTCGACCCGGAAGAAGACGCTGACCGGCCAGCACCTGGCGGAGTACGTCAGGTGAAGATGATCTCGCCTCCGGCGGCGATCTCGTAGAACTCGCCGACGGTGATGATCGAGCCGACCTGCTCGATGAAGTCGTCCTCGCTCAGCCCGAACAGGTCCACCGACGCCTTGCAGGCGTACATGCCGGCGCCGGTGTCGGCGATCATCTCCACGAACTCGGGGATCGGCGGGATGTCGAACTCGTCCATCTTCTTCTCGAGCATGTGGGTGGCGAGCGCCGACATGCCCGGCAGCCCGCCGACCAGGGTCGCCATGTGCATCCCGGGGTTGCCGACGGTGGCCACCTTGATGTGCTCGAAGCGCTTCTTGTGGATGGCGTCGAGGCCGAAGAACGTGAAGAACAGGTTGGCGTCGATGCCCTCGGCCCGGGCGCCGTTGGCCATGATCAGCGCCGGGTAGATCCCTTCGAGGGATCCCTTCGACACGATGATGGAGACCTTCTCGATGGTGTCGGACACGGTGCCTCCCTCAGATGCAGCCGCGGGGCTTGGGGATGCCGGCGATGCGGGCTGCGGTCTTCGCCGGTGCCTTGGGGAACAGCTGGTAGAGCTCCTTGACCGATACGCCCGATGCCTTGCCCAGCAGCCGGACCGTCGGGCCGGTGCCCTTCTCGAAGTACTCGTCTCGCATGAAGTGCAGGACCTGCCAGTGGCGGTCCGTGAGCTGGCCGATGTCGGCGGCTGCCGCGAGCTCCGGCGCCATCTCCTCGGTCCACTGGGTCGGGTCGGTGAAGAAGCCCTCGTCGTTGGTGTCGACGGCGACGCCGGCGATGGTGGTGGTGGTCATGGTGCGTGCTCCTTGCTGCGGGTCGGGAGGTGCTTGCCCGCGGTGGGCATGGCCGAGCCGACGCCGGGCAGGTCCCGGCCGGGGAGGAGGCTGTGCCAGTACACGGACTGGAACAGCAGCTTCCCGAGGTGGTTCAGCCGGGAGTCCTTCAGCAGGGGGAGGCCGATGCGGCCCGGGTAGTGGCCGGGCACCGGTTCGGTCTCGTAGTCGAAGTCGATGAGCAGGGCCTTGTGGTAGCCGGTCTCGATGAAGCAGTTGGCGTGGCCGTCGAACGTCGGCTCCAGCGGCTCGCCGGCCAGGTGGTGCTCGATGTTGGCGACCAGGGGCTCGCCCTCGAAGTGGGTGACCGAGCCGGCCTTCGACGTCGGCACCGTGGCGGCGTCGCCGATCTCGAACACGTTCGGCGCCACCTTCGACCGGAGGGTGTGCTCGTCGGTGGGTACGAAGTCCACGGCGTCGCCGAGGCCCGGCGACCGGCCGACGTACTCGGCACCGCCGTGCAGCGGGATCACCACGGCCAGGTCGAAGGGGACCTCGCGCTCGTCCCAGGACACCAGGCGCCCGCCCTCGCCGTGGACCTCGCCGGTATTGAACTCCGTCACCACCTCGATGCCCCGGTCGGCGAGCAGGCCGCCCAGCGCCTCGGAGGCGCTCGGCTTGGTGAACGCCCCGTCGAGCGGCGTGGCGTAGGTGATCTGCACCCGGTCGCGGATGCCCCGCTCGGTGAAGAACCAGTCGGCCAGGAAGCAGAACTCGAGCGGGGCGACCGGGCACTTGATGGGCAGGTCGACGACGTTGACCACGATGCGGCCGCCGTCGAACGCCGCCAGCTCCCGTGCCAGGGCGGCGGCGCCGGCCGGCTCGTAGAAGGTGAAGACGGTGTCCATCCACCCCGGGCCGGTCAGCCCCTCGGTCTCCTCGGGCACCAGGCGGGCGCCGGTCGCGATGACCAGGACGTCGTAGGGCAGCATCCGTCCATCCGCGAGGTGGACCTGGTCGGCGTCGAGGTCCACCCGGTCGATGGCCGACGCGACGAACTCGATGCCGTCGTGCAGCTGGCGGGAGCGGGGCCGCACGATGTCGTCGACGGACGTCATGCCGAAGGGCACGAACAGGAGGCCGGGCTGGTACACGTGGTCGTCGTCCTGGTCGACGACCGTGATCGTCACGTCATCGTCGCGGTGGAGTCGGCGCAGCCGGTTCGCCGTGAGGGTGCCGCCCGTGCCGCCGCCGAGGATGACGATGCTGGTGCTCACCGGCCCGGCCCCTGCTCAGGCGTCGGCGGGGACGGCGTGGTGGTACGAGATCATGGTGATCAGGCCGCCGATGAACGGCCCGGCGACCAGGCTCGGCAGGGCGGCCACGGCCGCAGCGTCGAACGGCGTGAGGCCGGCCAGCAAGCAGATGCCGACCGCGATCGCGAACACGATCGCGGTGCCGAGCACGAGGTTCCGCGGGATGTGCGCAGCGACGTCCTGGGCGCTCGCAGGGGTCGTGGCGGTGGTGGCGGCCATGGGGTGCTCCTGGTCTCGAGGGTCGGTTCGACCGTACGAACCGGCCGGTTCCCGGACCAGGGGCGAAGGTCCCGAACGCGCTGGTCAGGCCGCGCGTGCGGGGAGGTCGCCGAAGCGGTAGCTGCTGGAGCTGATCGAGTTCATGAACGCGTCCTCGTGGTAGTGCAGGACGCCGGCCTCGTCCTCGGCGGCCCCCACGGCCACGAACAGCGGGACCAGGTGGTCCTCGGCAGGGTGGGCCACCCGGGCCGACGGCC
>CALANQ010000011.1 GCA_937926025.1 uncultured Acidimicrobiales bacterium | reverse complement strand
CGCTCGATCTCGGCGATGACCATCGCCGGGATCATCCCCCGGATGCCGCCGCCGTCGATGCTCAGGACGCGCTGCGACTCGGGGTGGGGCTCGGGGCCGTGGGCGTGCTTCCGCCCCACCCATCGCTGGTGACCCAGCTTGACGTGCCGGACGCGGTCTTCCTCCATGGCCTGTTCCCTCCCAGGAGGCCTGTCCGGACGATCGTACGACAACCGGCGGGATCCGTCACCGAGTGCGGTCAGGAACGCGTCAGGGACACGGACCGTGCGGGTGTCGTACGATCCCGCCCATGGAGGGAGCCGCAGCGGTGCTGCGCAAGCCCCTCGGGTGGGGTGGGGTCCTGCTCGCCGGGCTGCTCGGCACGATCATGACGTTCAGCTACCTGGGCGGGTTCCTGGACCCCGTCCGCCACCTCGCGGGGCTGAAGGTGGGCATCGTCGACGAGGACGCGCCGGTCACCGTCGCCGGCAACCGGATCGACGGGGGCGCCCAGGTGGTGGAGGGCCTGCTGGCCGAGGGGCGCAAGGAGGTCGAATGGGTCCGCTACCCGACCCGCGCCGCCGCGCTCGAGGCCATCCACGACAACCAGATCATCGGCGCCGTCGACGTGCGCCCCGGGTTCTCGCAGGCCCTCGGCGACATCGGGGTCGCCGGCGGCAAGGCGCCCGCCGCCCAGATCGTGATGCTGTCCAACGACGGCGCCGGCCTCTTCCAGGGACAGGTCTTCGGGCGGGTGACGCGCGAGGTCGAGCACGAGGTGAACTGGTCCGCCAACGAGCAGCTGGTCGGCGTGCTGGCCGACGTCGGCATCCAGATCGACCCGGCCGGTGCCGCCCGGGTGGGACGCCCGGTGTCGGTGCGGACCGTCGACGTGGTGTCGGTGGAGGGTCGCACCGCCCGGGGGCTGGCGCCCTTCTACACCGCGGTCATGGCCACGCTCACCGGGTTCCTGGCGGCCAGCGTCACCAGCCTGATGGTCGATGTGCTTCGGGGCACCGAGCACCTGGAGCTGCTGGGCGAGGAGCTCCACGTCGAGGCCGTCGAGGAGCGCCCGGTGTCGACCTGGATCTCCAAGGCGGTGCTCGCCGTCTCCGGCGCCTGCCTCGGCGGGCTCGCGGTGGCGTTCGTGTCGGTCGTCATCTTGGACATGCCATCGCTCGGGTTCTGGCCCACCGCGGGCCTGGCCGCCCTGGGCGCCACGGCCATCGCCCTGGTCACGCTCATCTTCCTGACGCTGTTCGGCATCGGCGGCGAGCTGCTGGGCGTGCTGTTCACCACCATCTTCGGTGTGCCGGCGGCCCTCGGGGTCTACCCGGTGGAGGCCCTGCCCCCGTTCTTCCGGTTCCTGTCGTCGTGGCATCCGATGCACTACCTGACCGACGGGATGCGGGCGCTGATCTTCTACGACGGCCGAGCGGCCGCCGGCATGGAGCGGGCCGTCGTGGTGCTGACGATCTGGATCGTCGGCGCCGCCCTCGTCGGCTATCTGAGCGCCCGCCTCATCGAGCGCCGCGGCGGTCAGGTCGGCACCGGCGTCAAGGACAAGACCCACCGCCACCTCCGCCACGGCCGCCCCGGCAAGCTCCCCGCCCACCTCGATCCCGCCACCGACGCCCCCGCCGGCTGATCTGCCGTCGTCGGACGCGATGCGGCTGGGCGCGACGAGGCCCCGCCTCGCGGCGGGGCCTCGTCCGGGACTCGGGTGATCGGCTCGGGGCCGGTCAGGTCGGGGTGAGGTCCCCGGCGGCGCCGGTGCCGGTCTCGGCCAGCTCCGGGGTGGCCGTGGGCTCGAAGCCCTCGACGGCCCGGAAGACGATGCCGTTCTCGCCGGTGTCGGGGTCGACCCCGGTGTCGACGATCACGATCTCGCCGGCACGGAACTGCTTGTACAGCAGCCGCTCGGACAGCGGGTCCTCGACGAAGCGCTGGATCGCCCGGCGGAGCGGACGGGCGCCCATGGTGGGGTCGTAGCCCTTCTCCACCAGGTACGACTTGGCGTCGTCGGTGAGCTCGATGCCGATGCCCTGCGCCTCGAGCTGCACCGAGGTGCGCTTGATGAGCAGGTCGACGATGGTGGTGACCTCGGCCTTCGACAGCTCGTGGAACACGATGATGTCGTCGATGCGGTTCAGGAACTCCGGGCGGAAGTGCTGCTTCAGCGCGTCGTTGACCTTCTCCTTCATCTTCTCGTAGGAGATGGCCTCGTCGTTCTTGCCGAAGCCGACGTTGGCCTTGCGCAGGTCCTGGGTGCCCAGGTTGGAGGTCATGATCAGCACGGTGTTGCGGAAGTCCACAGAGCGGCCCTGGGAGTCGGTCAGGCGACCTTCCTCCAGGATCTGCAGGAGCGTGTTGAACACGTCGGGGTGGGCCTTCTCGATCTCGTCGAAGAGGACCACGGAGAACGGCTTGCGGCGGACGGCCTCGGTGAGCTGGCCGCCCTCCTCGTAGCCCACGTAGCCGGGGGGCGAGCCCACCAGGCGGCTGACCGTGTGCTTCTCCATGTACTCCGACATGTCGAGGCTGACCAGGCTCTGCTCGTCGCCGAAGAGGAACTCGGTGAGCGTCTTGGCCAGCTCGGTCTTGCCGACGCCCGAGGGCCCCAGGAAGATGAACGAGCCCGACGGGCGCTTCGGGTCCTTCAGGCCGGCGCGGGTGCGGCGGATGGCCTGGGAGACGGACTTGATGGCCTGCTCCTGGCCGATGACCCGCTTGTGGAGCTCCTCCTCCATGCGCAGGAGCTTGGCGGTCTCGGCCTCGGTGAGCTTGTAGACGGGGATGCCCGTCCACAGCGACAGGACCTCGGCGATGGCTTCTTCGTCGACCTCGTCGAAGAGGTCGACGCCCTGCGCCTTGATCTCGATCTCCTTGGCGTCCTTCTCGGCCAGGAGCTCCTTCTCGCGGTCGCGCAGGCGGCCCGCCTCCTCGAAGTTCTGGGCCTCGACGGCTTCCTTCTTCTGCTGGACCACCTGGGAGATCGAGTTCTCGAGCTCCTTGTAGTCCGGCGGGGTCTCCATGCGCTTGATGCGCAGGCGGGAGCCGGCCTCGTCGATGAGGTCGATGGCCTTGTCCGGGAGGTGGCGGTCCGAGATGTAGCGGTCGGCCAGGTTGGCCGACGCCACCAGCGCCTGGTCGGTGATGGTGACCCGGTGGTGCTGCTCGTAGCGGTCCCGCAGGCCCTTCAGGATCTCGATGGTGTGGGCCACCGTGGGCTCCTCCACCTTCACCGGCTGGAAGCGGCGCTCCAGGGCGGCGTCCTTCTCGAGGTGCTTGCGGTACTCGTCGAGCGTGGTGGCACCGATGGTCTGGAGCTCACCGCGGGCCAGCATCGGCTTGAGGATGCTGGCGGCGTCGATGGCGCCCTCGGGGGCACCGGCACCG
>CALANQ010000010.1 GCA_937926025.1 uncultured Acidimicrobiales bacterium | reverse complement strand
CATCGCGTCGCAGGTCCACAGGGCCGCACGCGATCCAGGCGGTAGGGTCGCCGCGGTGCGACGGGCTTGGGGAACCGGTGCGCTGGCCCTCGGGGTGCTGGCGATGGCGGCGATCAGCGGCTGCTCCTCCGACGCGAGCTCGCCGTCCTCCTCGGCCGATCGGTCGACGACGTCGACGACCTCCGCGGCCAGCGCTGCGATCGAGCCGGAGGCGTACGACGGTCCGGTGGACGGGTTCTACGAGGTGCCGGACCCGCTGCCCGACGGCGACCCCGGCGACCTCCTCCGGGTGCAGCGCATCGGCGAGGACGACGGGCGGATCACCGATCGGGTCATGTACCTGTCCGAGGACTCCACAGGCGCGCCGCGCGCCACCACCGGGGTCATCACCTACCCCACCGCCGACGCGCCCGATGACGGCTGGCCCGTCGTGTCCACCGCCCACGGCACCACCGGGATCGCCACCCAGTGCGCACCGAGCCGGACCGCGACCGCGGCCCCGGACTGGGGCGTGGACGGCGTGTGGGCGATGACGGACTACATCGGCCTGGGCCCCATCGGCGAGCGCCACGCCTACCTGTCCAAGGCCGACGAGGGCAACGCGGTCATCGACATCGTGCGAGCGGCCCGGAACCTGCCCGACGCCCACGCCGGCAACCGGTGGCTGTCCGTCGGGCACTCGCAGGGCGGCCACGGCGCGCTCGCCGCGCACGAGCTGGCGGCCGACCGGGCGCCGGAGCTGCAGCTGGAGGCCACGGTCGCCCTCGCGCCCGCCGCCCTGCTCGACCGGGTCTACGGCGGCATCGACCCAATCGTCACCACCATCCTCACGATGATGGGCGTGTACGGCTCGCAGGCGGAGAGCGCGGCCATGACACCGGGCGACTACTTCACACCGGAGGCGCTCGAGGCATCGGAGGTGTTCGACACCGGGTGCCTCGGCGAGATCACCGACGCCCTCATCCCGGTCGCCCTCGACGGCGCGTTCGCCCACGACCCCCGGGAGACCGAGCCGGCCCGGTCGGTGATCCTCGACAACGACGTCGGCGCCACCGCCGTCGACGGGGTTCCGCTGTTCCTGGCGTCGGGCACCAAGGACGACCGGGTGGTCATCGACCGCTTCCGGGACACCGCGCGCCAGATCTGCGAGACCGGCCAGGTCGCCCGGGTCGTGGTGGTCCCCGATGCCACGCACGACTCGGTGATCGGCGCGGTGTCGGACCAGGTCACGGCGTTCCTCGACGACGCCCTCGCCGGTCGCCCGCCCACCGACGACTGCCCCGAGGTCCTCGCCGCCGGGTGATCCCCGACGATTGCTGGGCAACCGTCGGTGACCGATCAGGCGGGGGCGGTGGGCTGGCTGAAGCGGATGCTGTTGCCGAAGGGGTCCCGCAGGCCGCAGTCGATGCCGTAGGGCATCTGGGTCGGCTCCTGGGTGAACTCGACGCCCTTGCCCTTCAGGTCCTCGAAGGTGGCCTGGCAGTCCTCGGTGGTGAAGAACAGGTGCCCGCCGGTGACGCCCTTCGTGAGCAGGTTCCGGACCTCGGCGGCGGTGGCCTCGTCCATCGACGGCGGGCCGGGGCGCTCCAGGAGGATCTGGCGATCGGGCTGGCTGGGCACGGCGACGGTGAGCCACCGCATGAAGCCGAGGTCCTGGTCCGTGTGGACCTCGAGGCCGAGCTTCCCGACGTAGAAGTCGAGGGCCTCATCCTGGTCGAGGACGTAGATCTGGGAGATGGCAAGTGCGTTGAACATGCGATCAACGTACGGAACCGCCCCGACGGTCCGCTTCTCCGAACCTGCGGTCTTCCCGAGGTTCAGTTCCGGGGGCGCATCCAGCTCATCGCGAAGCAGGTGGGGACCGCCGGGATCGGACCCCGGGCGCGGTACGCCGACGGCGACTCGCCGACGATGTCCCGGAACGTGCGGCTGAACGTGCCGAGGCTCCCGAAGCCGACGTCGAGGCAGATGGCGGTGATGCTCCGGTCCGTCGAGCGCAGCAGGAACATGGCCCGCTCCACGCGGCGGCGCTGCAGGTACCGGTGCGGCGACTCGCCGAACGTGGCCTTGAACGTGCGGCTGAAGTGCGCCTCCGACGTGTGGGCGATGGCCGCCACCGACGCCACGTCGAGCGGTTCGGCGAAGTGCCGGTCCATGGCGTCGCGCGCCCGCAGCATCCGGCGGTTCGACTCTTCGGAGGCCCGGCTCACCGGACCAGGAGTAGCAGGCCCGGAGGGGTGGCCAGACGGCGGTGCCGCTCACCACGACTGCTGGTCGCGCAGGCCCCACTCGTCGGCCCGGGCGATGAGCTGGCTTCGGGAGCGGACGTCGAGCTTCCGGAAGATCCGGCCGAGGTGCGACTCCACGGTGCGCGGGCTGACGAACAGCAGCGCGGCGATCTCCTTGTTGGCCCGACCGGTGGCCACCAGTCCGGCCACCTGCAGCTCCTGGGGCGTCAACGGCGTCGGCGGGACGATGACGGCGCGGGGCGCGCTGGTGGCGGTGCGGTCGGCCTCCGCCTGGGCCGCCCACCCCTCGGCGCCCACCCGCTGGAACAGGGCGGCGGCGTGGCCGAGATCGGCCCGGCCCGCGGCGTCGTCGCCCCACCGGCGCCGGAGCCGGCCACGGGTGAGGAGGGTGCGGGCCACGCCGAACGGCGTTCCGGCGTCGCGCAGCATGGCTTCGGACCTGGCGAGCAGCGCTTCGGCCGCCGGCGGGTCGTCGTCGGCCAGCAGCGCCTTCGAGCGGGCGGCGACCGCGGTGGCGCGCCCGTCGCGGCCGGCACCGACGGCGGTCACGAACGCCTCGACCAGCCGGGCGGCGTCGGCCCGCCGGTCCACCGCGATCAGCGCCTCGGCCAGGTCCAGCTGCCACATGACGAGCCACGGCGTGGTCCCGGCCCGGTCCACCAGCGGCTCGAGCTCGGCCACCGCCGCCGCCGGTTCCTCCAACCCGAGGTGGAGCACGCCCAGCGCGGCGCGGGCCGGCACCTCGGCGCTGAGGCCGCCGTCGCTCCCGGCGGTGCGCGTCGCGTCCTCCCGGAGGCGGGCGGCGACCTCGCGGCAGGCGGCGGCGTTGCCCCGAACCGCCTCGGCGACGGCCAGCACGCCCAACGGCAGGGCGGCCAGCCCCGGGCGGGAGGTGGCGTCAGCCAGGCGCACCGCCTCGTCGGCCCGGGCGGCGGCGGCCCGGTAGCGGTTGGTCCGCAGGTCAGCCAGCGACTGGACGGCGAGCAGCGTCGGCAGCGGGCCCACCGCCGCCTCGCGGCGCGCCGTGCGGGTGAGCCGGTCCAGCAGCCGGTCGGCGGCGTCGTACTGCTCGGCCCACACCAGCGCCAGGCCCACGGTGTCGGCCGCGAACGCCGCCGTCGCCGCACCCCGCTCGGCCAGGAGCGCATCGGTCGCCGCCTCCAGGTCGGCCAGCACCGGCGCCTCGCCCCGGCCCACCGCGATCGCGGCGTCCACCAGCACCCGGCGGGGGCCGTCGAGCGTGGAGAGCCCGGCCGCCACCGCGGTGGCCCGCCCGATCTGGCCCCGGCGCAGCGCCATGCGCACCAGGTCGAGCCGGGCTTCGGTGGCCACCTGCTCCGCCTCGGCCCCACCGGCGCGGTCGGCGAGCGACGCCGCGGACTCGAGCGACTCGACCGCGGCAGCCGGTCGGCCCGCCAGGCCGGCCAGCCGACCCTCGGCCGCCCGGAACCGGGCGTCGTCGAGCGGGGTGCGGGACCGGAGCGCCACCCGGTCGATCAGCTCGGTGGCCTCCGCCACGTCGCCCCGGGCCAGCGCGTCCTCGCAGCGGTCCAGCTGCTCGGCCGCGCCCGTGCGGTCGGCGTGGTCGGTGGGCGGTCCGGAGGGGGTCACGGCGCAGGGGTCATCGGTGATTTGCGGGTTTTCCCGGATGTGCGGGCCGGGACCGTCTCCCCAGGATAGGGGACCCTTCACTCACCCCCGATGGGCTGACCCGGGCGCGCCCAGCTCGGCCCGAGGAGCTCCGATGCCGACCGTCCGCCACCCCCGTGTCCTGCTGGCCGCCCTTGCGGCCGTGACCGTGCTCGCCGGCTGCGGGGCAGGCGGTGGGAGCGACGCGGCGGAGCCGGCTGCGGAGACGACCGCAGCGCCCGCCGCCGAGACCACGGCGGCACCGGACGAGGCCTCCGAACCGGACGAGACCGAGGATGATGCGGCGGCCGACCCGGCGGGGGCCGACGACGTGGCCGACCTCATGGCGGACTACCTGGAGACCTCGCGTGCGGCCCTCTCGGAGGGGGACAGCACCAGCTCCACCGCGGACGTGCAGGCCACGTTCCGGGAGCTGCGCAACGCCCTGTTCGAGACCGACGGCGACCTGCGCGATGTCGACGTGGCCGACCCGGACCTGGCCGACGCGGTGAACGACTTCTACGCCACCGCCGCCGACGCCATCGCAGCGTTCGACGAGATCACCACAGCCGACCCCTCCACGCTCGGGCAGGCCGACGCCGAGGCCGGGAACCAGGCGGCGATCGATGGCTTGGGTACCGCCGTGACCCTGCGGGAGGCGGCCCTGACCCTGGCCGCCGACGGGGCGGTGCCCGACGGGCCGAGCCCCTCGGAGGTGCTGGCGGTCCCAGACGACTTCGAGGACGTCGACGGCGCGCCGGCCTACACGACCAAGCCCGAGGGCGAGCTCCCGCTGACCCAGAGCGGGCCATGCGGCAAGCCGTCGTCCGCCATCCAGGTGCCGCCGCGCACGTTCGCCTCGACGTTCCTCGAGGACCCGCAGGTGAGCATCATCCAGCGGGTCCTGGCGTTCGCTGACGAGGACGAGGCGGCGGCGTACGCCGACGCGGTGGAAGAGGCGTTCAGCTGCGACGACCCCGACGGCTACGCCTCGGCCAAGGTCGAGCCGCTCGACGACGGCGACGGCGTGCGCATCCAGACCGCCAGCGACGACGGCTTCGTCTCGACGCTCCTGGTGGAGCAGGACGGCAGCCGGGTGGTCACCGTCGACGTCCTGGGAGACCAGATCAGCGGCGGGCTGCCGCTGCAGATCACGCAGACGCACGCCGAGGCCGTCCTCGACGCCATCCGCGACCGCGCCGCCTGAAACCGAGGCCGCCGCACCCCGCCGGGGCCAGACGCGGTCAGACCAGGCCGAGCCGGTCAGGCCAAGGGCGCCAGCGCGTCGGCCAGCGGGGCCAGCACGGCGGGGGTGTGGGGCGGCGGCAGGTAGATGATGGCCAGGTCCAGCCCCACCTCGGCGAGGGCGCCGATGGAGTCCACCACGGAACCCGGGTCGCCCGAGCCGTCGAGCCAGACGTGGCTGGACAGGGTGATCTCCGCGGGGTCGCGGCCGATGTCGGCGCAGTGCTGGTGCAGGACGTCGCGCTTGCGGGCGAACTCCTCGGGGGTGCCGCCCACGAAGTTCCAGTGCTGGGCGAAGCGGGCCGCGGTCTTGAGCGTGCGCTTCTCGCCGCTGCCCCCGATGCAGATCGGCGGGTGGGGCCGCTGCGGACCCTTCGGCTCGTTGCGGGCCCCGGCCAGCGCGTAGTGCTGCCCGGCGAAGTCCGTGGTCTCGTTCGACAGCAGGCTCACCAGCACCTCGCACGCCTCTTCGAACCGATCGCTCAGCTCCTTCGGGGTGCCGAGCGCGATGCCGTAGGCGGAGGCCTCCTCGTTGTTCCACCCGGCGCCGACGCCGAGCTCGAGCCGGCCGCTCGAGATGATGTCCAGCGCGGCGGCCATGTTGGCCAGCACCGCCGGGTGGCGGTACGGGATGCCGGTGACGAGCGTGCCCAGGCGCAGGCGCTCGGTGGCCTGGGCCAGCGCGGTCAGCGTGGTCCACCCCTCCAGGCACGGCCCCGTCGGGTCCGAGAAGATCGGGTAGAAGTGGTCGAACAGCCAGCCGGACTCGAACCGCTCGATCTGGTCCGCCTCCCGCCAGACATCGAGCAGGTCGGCCCAGGTGGTGTCCTGCGGGCTGGTCTTGAACGCGAAGCGCATGGAAGGACCTCGTTTCCCCTCGGCGCGGGTGCCGAGGCGAACCTACCGGCGCCGTCGCCCGGTCGCGCCCCGGCCCATCACGAGGTTGGGACCGCGACGAGACTGACAGGCCTCGGGTCGCTTCGTACGGTGACGGCGGACCGCGCCCGCCCGCTGACGGGACGGGCGGAGCGCCTCCCTCCCTCCCCCTCCCAAGGAGCCCTCGTGAAGCTGTCTGCGCCCCTCGCCGCCCTGGCCCTCGCCACCATCGTGCTGGCCGGCTGCTCCTCCTCGGGCAGCGACGCCGCCGGCACCACCAAGGCGACCGACGCCGAGCAGACCACCACCACGGTGGCCGACACCACCACGACCGAGGCGGAGACCACCACCACCGAGGGCGGCGGTTCCGACGAGACGATCCCCAGCTACGAGGACGCCAAGCGGGTGTACCTGGCGCAGGCCGACGACACCACGAAGGCGAAGTGCGACGAGGACTCCGAGGACCACGACGTCGTCGTTTCCTCCGGCACCTACACCCGGTTCCTGTGCTCCGGGGTCGAGCGGTTCGAGTACATCGAGGGCGCCGAGAACTACGAGAAGAACTGGCCGACCATCTCCACCGAAGAGGTCTACCGCTCGGTGTTCCAGGTGCCCGACGAGCTGATCGTGGTCCCGAGCGGCTCCAACGAGGACTTCGCCCCGGCCCTGGCCGACGACTGCGGCTGCGGCGAGGTGGTCGACCAGCAGGGCTGACCGCCCGACCCCACCGGGCCCTCAGCGGCGGTCGCCCTCCCAGGTGGGCCAGCCCAGCAGCTGCGGGCGCTCGGTGACCCACGCCCGGGTGTCGTCGCCGATCTCGGCGTCGATCAGCGCCTCCAGCCGGTCGTTCATGGAGGACACCAGCTCGCGCTGGTCGGGGTCGTCGGCCAGGTTGGTGGTCTCGCCGGGATCGGCGACCCGGTCGTAGAGGACCACGTCGTTGGACGCGAACAGGGCGTCGAGGTCCCTCGGCCGGTTGGGCTCGAGCGGCGAGAAGTAGCGCCCGAAGGTGTAGCGGGTGTCCGTGAGCCCGCGCAGGAAGCCGCGCTTGCGCCAGTCCGGCCGCAGCTCGCC
>CALANQ010000009.1 GCA_937926025.1 uncultured Acidimicrobiales bacterium | reverse complement strand
CGGGTGCTCGGCCATCGCCTTCTCCTGGTCGTAGTCTACCGCGATGAGGCAGTCGACCAGGAACCGGTAGCGCTCGTACTCGGCGTTCGTGGGCCGCTCGCTCGGGTCCGTCACGTAGGTCAGGTCGGGACGGGGGAGGTCGTCGATCACCTCGGGCTCCACCCGCGACAGCGGGCGGTCCCAGCGCGGCGAGTTGTCGAGCCCGCTCTCCCAGGGGTGGAGGATCGTGACCAGCCCGGTGGCTTCGGGGTCCCGGGCGGTGCGCAGCCAGTCGTGCCAGCGCACCAGGCGGGGGTACAGGTCGACGATGGCGTCGTCGACCTCGTGCAGCGTGGCGGCGTCGCGGGTGGCTGCCACCTCGCGGACCCGAGCGACGGAGATGGCGTGGATCGGCGGCTGGCAGATCCCGCTGGTGGCGGCGCCCGGCGGCGCGTGGAGCGCCGTCCCCCAGGTGTTGGGGCCGGGCTCGTAGGCGCCGCGGGCCACGTTCAGGTCGAAGACGATCTGCGGGATCATCCCGGTGGACCACTGGCCCCGCAGCAGGGACCACAGCTCGTTGATGGCCCGCATCGGGTCCAGCTGGGCCCAGCCCATCGCGACGAACCCGGCGTCCCAGCTCCACTGGTGGGGGTACAGGCGGGGCGACGGACGGGTCCACGTCCCCCGATCGTTCCCGTACAGCACCTCGATGGCGCGCTTGGCGAGCTGGTCCACATCTCGGAACATACGCCCGCTCCGTAGTCTGAACGGCCCGTTTCGTGGCGGTTCACGATGGCTTCACATGCACGTCACAAGGGGTGACTTCGGTCTCGGTGGGTCCGTCTGCGAGGATGGCGGACGCCATGACCGAGCTCCTTCCCGGTGACGGTCGGCTCTCTCGGCGAGATCTCCTGCGGTGGGCGGGGGCGGCCGGGGCGGTCGCCATCGCTCCCTCCGTCCTGACCGCGTGCATGCCGGTCACCACCCCTGCACCGCTGCGCCCCGACCCGTCGTTGAAGCCCCTGGGCTTCGTCGGCGGCACCGACACCGTGCTCGGTCAGGGCGGATGGTGCTGGTTCCAGTCGCCGCGCACGTCCATGGGGCCCAACGGCGTCCTGTGGCTCGGATCGTCCATCTCCCGCACCGGGACAGAGGCCGACGGGGTCGTGCAGGTCACCGCGTTCGACACCCGCACCCGGACCGTGCTCCGCCGGATCGATCTGGTGAAGGCCCACCAGGACGACCACACGTCGCCCTCGGTGATGGCCTACGGCAACCGCGTCCAGATCGCGTGGGCGCTGCACAAGAAGGTCGACTACATCGACATCGGTGACACCAGCACCACCGGTGCGTTCACCCCCCAGCGCATCCACCGGCCCGGCGCCATCAGCGCCCCGGGCCGGGGCATGTCCTACGCCTCGGCCCACGTGGTCGACGGCCAGCGCTGGGTCCTGTACCGGGGCGAGCAGTTCTCCTGGAACCTGCTGGTCTCCATCGACGACGGGGCCACCTGGACGGCCAAGGGTCTGGTCATCGCTCCGGGCACCTCCGGTGACCGCCCGTACCTGCACGCTGTCAGCGACGGCAAGCGCCTGCACCTCACCGTCACCGACGGCAACCCCACCGAGTTCCGCGGCACCGGCGCCTACGCCGGCACCCTCGAGAAGGACCTCTCGATCCGCCGCTTCGACGGCACGAAGGTCGGCGCCGTGGGCAGCACCGCTCCCAAGCCCCGGCGGCTGACCCGCCTGGCCACCGGCGTGGTGGGGTCCTCGGAGGCCACCGACACCGACATGTGGATCAGCGACCTGGCCCACATCGACAACCGTCCCACGGGCGTGCTGGTCCGGCGCGACCCGTGGCCGCCCGGCTCCCAGGCGGTGGGCAGCTACCGCCACCGGTACCTGTGGACCCGCCAGCGGGCCACCGGTTGGGTGGTGGAGCACCTGTGCTGGGCGGGCAGCGAGCTGTGCCCCGGCCAGCCCGACTACTCGGGCCTCGGCGCCCAGGACCCCTCGGACGCCACCCGGGTGGTGGTGTCCACCAACGTGCACCCGGTCACCGCCGAACCGCTGGTGTCGTCCACCGACGGCAAGGTGCACTTCGAGCTGTTCGAGGCCTGCCGCGTGGGCGAGGGCCAGTGGACCTTCACCCCCATCACGCAGAACAGCTCCGAGGACAACATCCGTCCGTCCATCGCCGCCGGCGGCAAGGACAAAACCCTGTCGTGGCTCCGCGGCTCGTACTGGTCGTGGATCTCGTTCGACACCCGCATCGTGGTCCGCAGGGCCGTCGCCCCGCCGGCGCCGGACGCACCGGTCACCACCACGATGCCGCCGCCCACCACCTCCACCACGGTGCCCGACCCCGGCACCACCACCACGACCGGCCCGCCCGAGCTCGGCTACTACCCGGACTGACACCGGCGCCCGGCCCGGTGCTCCGCTGCCCCGAACGGGGCGTGGTCAGCGGGGCCAGGCTCGTTCGAGGATGGCGTCGAGGTCGCTGGTGGGCGGCAGGGTGCCGAAGGCTCGGCCGCCGTCGCCCGCCAGGCGGGTGGCGCAGAACGCGTCGGCCACCGCTGTCGGGGCGTGGCGGACGAGCAGCGAGCCCTGCAGGACGAGGGCGGCGCGCTCGACGATGCGGCGGGCCCGGACCTCCAGGTCCGACGCGTCCCCCAGTTCGGCGTGCAGGTCCGACACCGCCCGGTCCAGCCGGGGGTCGGCGCCGGCGGCCAGAGCGATCTCGGCCAGGAGCGCGTCCACCGACTCGGGGTCGCGGGCCGCGGCGCGCAGGACGTCGAGGCAGATCACGTTGCCCGATCCCTCCCAAATGCCGTTGAGCGGCGACTCGCGGAACAGGCGGGCCATCGGGGCCTCCTCCACGTAGCCGGCCCCGCCCAGGCACTCCAGCGCCTCGTGGGCGAACACAGGCGCCCGCTTGCACACCCAGTACTTGCCCACGGCTGTGGCGATGCGGGTGAACGCGCCCTCGCCTCGGTCGTAGCCCCCGGCCAGGCGGGTCATCAGCAGCGTGGCGGCTTCGGACTCGACGGCCAGGTCGGCCAGCACGTTGCGCATCAGCGGCTGGTCGATCAGCGGCTTGCCGAAGGCGCTGCGGTGCCGGGCGTGGTGGATGGCCTGGCTGAACCCGGCCCGCATCTGGCCGACCACGCCGATCACGCAGTCGAGCCGGGTGTGGTTGACCATGGTGAGGATGGTGGGGATGCCCCGGCCCTCGTCGCCCACGAGGCGGGCGAGGGCGCCGTCCAGCTCGATCTCGCTGCTGGCGTTGGACCGGTTGCCGAGCTTGTCCTTGAGCCGCTGGACCTCGATGCCGTTGCGGGTGCCGTCGGGCAGCCAGCGGGGGAGCGCGAAGCACGAGAGCCCGGCGTCCGTGTACGCCAGGGTCAAGAAGAGATCGCTCATGGGGGCGGAGCAGAACCACTTGTGGCCGGTGAGGGCGTACTCCTCGCCGGGTCCGGTGGCCGTGGTGGTGGCGACCGCACGGGTGGTGTTGGCCCGCACGTCGGACCCGCCCTGCTTCTCCGTCATGGCCATGCCGGCGATGGCCCCGGCCTTGTGTCCCACCGCCGGCCCCTGGGTGGGGTCGTAGGCGGTGGAGGTGAGCAGCGGCTCCCAGCTGTCGCTGAGGGAGGGCTCGGCCCGCAGCGCCGGCACGATCGAGTAGGTCATGGAGATGGGGCAGCCGTGGCCGGCCTCCACCTGGGTCCAGATGGCGAACTTGGCCGCGCGACCCACGTGGGCACCGGGCCGGTCGTCGGCCCACGGGCCGCCGGCCAGGCCCTCGCGGACGGCCACGGTCATGAGGTCGTGGTAGGCGGGGTGGTACTCGACCTCGTCCACCCGGTGGCCGAACCGGTCGAAGGGCTTGAAGACCGGTGGGAACTGGTTGGCCAGCTCCCCGTTGTGGATCCAGTCCGGGTCGCCGGCCAGCCGGCCCACGCGGCCGATGTCGTCGAGGTGGACGCCGGCGCCCTCCCGCTCCACCCCTTCCCGGAGCGCCAGGTCCAGCGCGGCGGCATCGTGCCCCTCGAGCGGCACCGACTGGTTGAACACCTCGTGCGTACCCATGCGCCCGTTCTACCCGAGCGGACCCGGCCCCACGTCCTCAACCGATCGGTTGACGAAGGGGCCGGTGGGGCGTACGGTGCCTGTTGCTCAACCGATCGGTTGAGCACGGATGACCGAACGGAGCGACGACGTGGCTGCTGATCCCCTCTCCCGGGTGTTCTCGGCCCTGGCCGACCCCACCCGGCGGGACCTGGTGGCCCGGCTGGCCGTCGGCGACGCCACGCTCTCGCAGCTGGCCGAGCCCTACGACGTCTCCGTCCAGGCCGTGTCCAAGCACCTGCGGGTGCTCGAGGACGCCGGCCTGGTCACCAAGTCCCGGGAGGCCCAGCGGCGTCCCGTCCACCTCGAAGCGGAGGTCTTCGATCTCATGACCAAGTGGATCGAGCGCTCCCGGCAGCAGGCCGAGCAGCGCTACCGCCGACTCGACGACGTCCTGGCCGACCTGCCCGCCGACGTCGACCCCCTCCCGCCCGCACCACCCACCACAGGAGCGAACCCATGACCACCACCAAGCACGAGACCGAGATCGTCGCCGACCCCACGGTGCCGCTCGTCCGCATCATCCGGGAGTTCGACGCCACCCCGGCGCAGGTCTTCCGGGCCCACACCGACCCCGACCTGCTGGCGCGCTGGCTCGGCCCGCGGGACCTCGAGATGGAGGTCCTCACGTTCGACTGCCGGACGGGCGGCGAGTACCGCTACGTCCACCGCCGCGACGGCGAGGAGTACTTCTTCCACGGCTGCTTCCACGAGGTGACGCCGGCGCGCCGCATCGTCCAGACGTTCACGTTCGAGGGCATGCCCGAGGCCGTTGCGCTCGAGACCATGACCATCGAGGACCTGGGTGACGGCCGCTGCCGCCTGACCGGCGAGTCCCTCTGCGACTCGTTCGAGGGCCGCGACGGCATGCTCGCCAGCGGCATGGAGACCGGCATCGTCGAGGGCTACGAGCGCCTCGACGAGCTCGTCGCCACCGGCGACGCCGGCTGAACCGACATCGCGGCGCGGGCGATCAGCGGTTGCGGGGGAGCTGGAGGCCGCGCTCGGCGATGATGCCCCGGAGGACCTCGCTGGTGCCGCCGTAGATGGTGGTCACCTGGCAGTGGCGGTAGATCGCCTCGATCCAGCCGTCGTCGATGCCGGTGGTGCCATCGCCGTGGCGGCGGAGCCCCTCGGACCCGAGCGAGTCGATGAGCTCGTTGCCGGCGTACTGGTAGTGCTCCGTGGTG
>CALANQ010000008.1 GCA_937926025.1 uncultured Acidimicrobiales bacterium | reverse complement strand
CTTCCTGTGCGTCGTGGCGTCGGGCCGCATCGCGATCGCCAAGCGCTCCATCGACGGCCGGGAGTCCATGGTCGCCCTCATGGAGCGCGGCGACGTGTTCGGCGAGTTCGGCCTGTTCGACACCCTCGGCCGCTCCGCCGAGGCCCGGGCGCTGGAGCCGTCGGAGCTGATCGTGCTGCCGTACGCGCCGCTCCGCGCCGTGTACGAGTCCCGACCGACGCTGCTGTGGGGCGTGGTGCGCCTCCTGGCCGCCCGCCTCCGCAACACCGACGCCGCCCTGGCCGACTCGGTGTTCCTCGACGTCACCGGCCGCACGGCCAAGCGGCTCCTCGAGCTGGCCGGGGAGAACGACGAGTTCGCCCTGCCGATCACCCAGGAGGAGCTGGCCGGCATGGTCGGTGCCTCTCGGGAGCGGGTCAACAAGGCCATCGCCAGCTTCGTGCGCCTCCGCTGGATCGAGCAGCAGGACCGCCGCTACCGCATCACCAACCGCGAAGAGCTCGAGCACCGCGCCCACTGACCAGCCGGTCCGACCGGGCGACCGGACCCGTCCCAGGACGGCCGGGTGTCGTCAGCCTTCGGTCACCACGCCGGCGAGGTTGCCGCTGTCGTTCCACAGCACCCAGGGGCCCACGGACACGGTGGACACCCCGGCCACGGGTGGGAGCTCGCCGGACACGATCGGGGCCAGCAGGTCCGGTTCGTCGAGCTGGGTGCCGTCGAGGGCACAGGGCCGCCCGAAGGCGCGCGAGTACACGGTGCGGGTCGCACCATCCGGGCCCTCGACCTCCGGCGGGTTCCCGCGCATGCGGCACCAGCCGACCTGACCGGGTGCCGCCGGCTTCGCCGTCCCGGCGGCCAGGTCGATCTCCTGGATCCCCGTCGGCGTACCCGCCAGCATGCGATCCGGGCCGTTCGGCGCGAACGCACCCCCCACCGTCGGGTCGTAGGGCGCCAGCGGCACCACGATCCGGTCCAGGCCGGTGGCGGGGTCGAGCGCGGCGATCGATGTGATCTGCACCACGGTGTCGGCCTCCGCCGACTCCTGGGTGACGTCGGTGTTGCAGGCCAGGACCTGGTCCTCCGCTCCGGCCACCAGGCAGAAGTCGAGCCCCTCCCGGTGCCAGAGGGGCGCGCCGTCGGCCGCCGCGATCCCGATCATCGCCCCGTGACGGCCGCGGTACGGGTAGGTGATGTCACCGCGGGCCTCCTGCTGGTACGCGCTCAGGATCCAGGTGTCGCCGACCCGGATGGCCGACTCCGGCTCCCACGTGGGGTCGTCCGACGGCAGCAGCTCATCGAAGGGCCGGGTCCAGAGCCCGTCGTTGCTGAACCGCGGCACCGACAAGATGTCGTCGCCGCCCCGGCCCTCCGGGTGCCCCAGCCACTGGAGGCTCGGCTCCTCGTCGATGGAGAGCTGGAGGCCGACGAGATCGTCCATGCTGCGACCGACCTGGTGCTCGCCGCTGGCGGGGTCCACGGCGACCGGGCCGACGGCGGTCTCGATGCAGATCCGGTCCTCGCACGAGAACGGGAAGCCGAGCGGCCGGTCGATGGGGACCGACCAAGGGATCTCCCCGTCACCGCCGGCCCCGGCCAGGGCGTACCCGGTCCCGTCATCGGTGCGCTGGATGAACGGGGTGATGCCGTCGGCGACCACGGTGTCGATGGTGACCTCGCCGGCGCTCGGGGGCAGCGCGGCGTCGTGCCGCCACTCGACCCGCCCCGAGGTGGGGTCCACCGCCACCAGCTCCAGGTCGCTGGGGTCACCCGGTGCGTAGTAGCGGACGTGGTCGCCCACCGCGATCAGGTTGGAGACCACCTTCGGCAGGTCATCGGCATCGAGCGGCATGCCCGCCGGCGGGACCTCCGGGGCGGGGTGGGTGGTGGGCGACGTCGACGACGGCGCCGCGGAGCCCTCGGACCCGTCGGGGCACGCGCCGAGGAGCGGAACCAGCAGCAGGGCCACAGTGACGGCCGCCGCCTCGGTCCTGACCCTCCGCCGCATCGGGCGCACCGTAGCGGCCCGGAGAGCCCTCAGTAGCGGTCGAGGATGGCGGTCTCGGCGAGGCGGCTGAGGCCTTCCTTGATGGGCTTGGCCCGCTGGGCACCCACGCCCTCGAGGTCGTCGAGGTCGTCGCTGGTGGCCCGCATGATCTTCTGGAGGTTGCCGAAGCGGCTGATGATGTTCTGGATCACCTGGTCCGGCAGGCGCGGGATCTTGGCCAGCATCCGGTAGCCGCGCAGGGCGATGCCGGCGTCGACCGCCGCCGTGGGCAGGCGCATGGCCCGGGCCACCTCGGACGGATCGATCAGGTCCTCGGTGGTGAGGGCCGACAGCTCGTCGAGCACCTGGTCCAGCGGCACGGTCTTGTCGTCGCCGCGGTAGTCGCGGACGATGTGGCGGCGGTCGTGCTGGACGCCGCCCACCAGCTCCACCAGCTGCAGGCGGACCAGACGGCCTTCCTCGCCGAGCTCCACGATGTAGCGCTCGAGCTCCTCGGCGATGCGCTCCACGCCTTCGAGCACCTGGACCACGTTGATGACGTCGCGGATGGTGACCAGGTCCTCGATCTCCAGGGTGGAGAGGGCGGCGGCGTCGGTGTCGACCCGGTTGACCAGGCGGGGCACGGGCTCGATCTCGTGCTTGTGGTCGCCCACGTACACCGTGATGGTGTTCATGCGGTGCGACACGGCGACCACCGGCACGTTCAGCGAACGGGCGACCCGTTCCGCGGTGCGGTGGCGGGTGCCGGTCTCCGAGGTGTGGACCGACGAGTCCGGCACCAGGTGGACGTTGGCCCGGGCGATGCGGCTGCCGTCGGCCGCCAGGATCAGGGCGCCGTCCATCTTGGCCAGCTCCGAGAGGCGCTGGGGGCTGAAGGCAGCGTCGAGCAGGAACCCGCCCGAGCAGATGTTGAGCACGGCCGGCCCGTCGCCGATGACCACCAGCCCGCCCATGCCGGCCTGCAGGATCCGGTCGATGCCGTCTCGGACCGGCCGCCCCGGCGAGACCTGGGCCAGGGCAGCCCGGAGCTCGGCGGGGTATCGGGCGGCCATGGCCGCTGAGGCTACCGGAACGCCCTGCTCACGAGGTGTGAAAGCCGACCGTCGCGGTGTCAGGTGGGCAGCATCTGGAGCCGCTCGACGGCGTCGATGAGGGTGCCGACCCGGATGCCGACGATGCCCGGCGGCGGCGCCGGCGCCGAGAACGGGAGCACGGCCCGCTTGAACCCGAGCCGGGCGGCCTCGGCCAGGCGGCGGGGTGTGTGGGCCACCTGGCGCAGCTCGCCCCCGAGGCCGACCTCGCCGCAGGCGACGATGTCGGGCGGCACCGGCGTGCCGGTGAGCGACGACACGACGGCCAGGCCCAGCGCCAGGTCCGCCCCTGGCTCCACGATCTTCACGCCGCCGACGGCCAGGGCGTACACGTCGACCTGACCGGTCTGCACCCCGACCCGCTGCTGCAGCACCGCCAGCAGGAGCGCCAGACGGCCGTTGTCGATGCCCTGGGCGGAGCGCCGGGGCGACGGCAGGGTGGACGGCGTGGTCAGGACCTGCAGCTCGACCAGCAGGGGCCGGGCGCCTTCGAGCGTGGGCACCACGACCGAACCGGGGATGCCGAGTCGCCGGTCGGCCAGGAACATGCCGCTGGCGTCGGGCACGCCGGCCAGGCCCTTCTCGGTCATCTCGAACAGGCCCAGCTCCTGCGTGGACCCGAACCGGTGCTTGACCACCCGGAGCAGCCGGAGCGCGTGGTGGCGGTCTCCCTCGAACGACAGGACCGTGTCGACCATGTGCTCCAGCACGCGGGGTCCGGCCAGCGACCCCTCCTTGGTGACGTGGCCCACCAGGACCATGGCGCAGCCGGTGCGCTTGGCCTCCTGCACCAGGCGGTGGGAGCACTCGCGCACCTGGGCGACCGAGCCGGGCGTGGAGGCGAGGTCCGGGTTGAGCAGCGTCTGGACGGAGTCGATGATGACCAGATCGGGCTCCACCGACCCGATGGCCCCGAGGACCTGTGGCAGCGAGATCTCCGTGGCCAGCCAGAGCATGGGGTGCAGCGCGCCCAGCCGTTCCGCCCGGAGGCGCACCTGCTGGGCCGACTCCTCCCCGGACAGGTACAGCACCTTGCGACCGGTTGCGGCCACCTCCGCGGCGGCCTGCAGCAGGACGGTGGACTTGCCGATGCCGGGTTCTCCCCCGAGCAGGGTGACCGAGCCGGGCACGAGGCCCCCGCCCAGCACGCGGTCCAGCTCGCCGATGCCGGTGGGCTTGGGCGTGAACTCGGTGGGGTCGACGTCGCTGATCTGGATGGGCGCGACCGAGGGTGGGAGGATCGACACCGCCCCGGGTCCGACCGGCCCGTCGACCTCTTCGATCAGCGTGCCCCACGCCTCGCACCCGGCGCACCGACCCGCCCACTTGGGCTCGGTGGCGCCGCACTCGTTGCACCGGTAGAGGGTCTTGGTCCGAGCCATGGCGAAACCCTAGCGGCGGGGCCTGACAGTCGAACGCATGTTCGTCGGAGCGCACGGGTGACCCTCGCCCCACCTGAGCGGGCTGGGTGGGCAAGACTCCAGCCCGTGCGACCCGAACGAGCCCTCGCCTGGCTGGCCCGGCTGGCCCGCGTCCTCAGCTGGCCCTTCGCCCGCTTCGACGTCGACGGCGGGGACGCCATGAACGACAGCGTGGAGACCGGGATCATCGTCGTGGACCACCGGAGCCTCTTCGACGTGGTGGCCGGCCTGATCATCTTCCACAAGTACCACCGCTACCCGCGGTTGCTCATCGAGAAGAAGTACGTCGACAGCAAGTGGACGGCCCCGTTCGCCCGGGCCATCGGTGCCATCCCGGTGGACCGGGCCGCCGGCCACGGCGAGGCGTTCGCCGCGGCGGTCACGGCCCTCCACAGCGGCATCACCATCCTCCTGCTACCCGAGGGCCGCATCCGCTACGACCCTGACCGACCGCTGGCCACCGGCAAGGCGGCCACCGGCGTCTCCCGCCTGGCCGAAGCATCGGGGATGCCCGTCATCGCCGCCGGCATGATCGGCACCGAACAGGTCTGGCCCGGCTCCCGGTACCTGCCCTACCTCAACCCGTTCCGCCGCCGCCCGTGGGTCACCTGCCGCATCAGCGACCGCCCGGTCGCCTTCACCGGCACCGACCACCACGAGCGCACGGAGCAGGCGATGGCCGACGTCCGCCGGATGATGGCCGAGTGCGCCGCGGTCGCGGAGCGCCGAGACCAGCGGGCCCTGGCGGCCTGATCAGGCGTCCACCAGCTCCCTGGGCTCGGGCGGTCCGTCGGCGGAGGCCGCCGGCGGGCGGGGCGGGCGGAAGCGGAAGTACCCCCAGAACACCACGGCGATCACCGTGAAGGCCACGAAGAGGGCCACCGCGGTGCGGAACGTGTTGCCATCGACCTCGGCGCCGGGCCGGACCATGGAGTGGACGAAGGCGAACATGCCCAGGGCGTAGATGGCGGCCCAGCCCACCCGGCTCCACGCCATCACCTTGGCGCCGTCGAGGAACCGCAGCGGCATCAGCCCGAACACGAGCGTCTGGATGCCGACCACCCAGGTGGTGGCCAGCGCGGTGTCCAGGAAGAGCGGCACGAACCCGGCGTGGGGCTCCGATGCCGCGTCGACCACGGGGATCCACAGGAACCAGCAGACGACGGCCACGCCCAGCATCCACAGCGAGGCCACCGCGATGCCCTT
>CALANQ010000007.1 GCA_937926025.1 uncultured Acidimicrobiales bacterium | reverse complement strand
GGAGGTACTGTTGCCGCACCTCGGTGGACGCGGGGATCTGCGCCGGCCACGCCACGATGCACATGTCCGCCACACCGCCCTCGGCACCGGCCCAGCGCTTCCAGTACGGGAACGGCGTGTCGAACGCCCAGGCCCAGCCGGTGTTGTAGTGGTTGTTCGACGCGGGGGTCCCCAGCTCATGGAGGTGCGGGAGCGTGGCGTCGGTGGTGTCGGCCACGCCGTTGAAGAAGCGCCACTCGTTGAAGCTGCCGTTCGGGCCGCCCTCACCGGAACCGCCGTTGTCGGACACCACGACGAAGATCGTGTTGTCGAACTCCCCCGTCTCCTCCAGGTGGTCCAGCAGCCGGCCGAGCCGATCGTCCTGGTGGGAGATGTAGCCGGCGAAGACCTCCGCCATGCGGACGAAGAGGCGCCGCTCGTCTGCGGTCAGCGAGTCCCACGGGCGGACAGTGTCGAGCTGCGGCCACGGCTGACCGTCGGGTCCGGTCCGCTCCGGCTCGCCGTGCGGGTTGATCGTGGAGAGCTCGGTCTCCGGAGGGAGGAGACCGAGCTCGATCTGGCGGGCCAGGATCCCTTCACGGATCGCCTCGTAGCCCTCGTCGAACACGCCGCGGTACCGGTCGGCCCACTCGGTGGGGACCAGGTGCGGGGCGTGCCCGGCCTGCGGCGCGAAGTACAGGAAGAACGGCTTGTCCGGGTCGATGACCTTGGCGTCGCGGACGAACTCGATCGCCTTGTCCACCAGGTCGTCGGCCACGTGGTAGCCGTCCTCGGGCCGACCCGGGGGCTCGATCGGGTGGTTGTCGTACACGAGGTCCGGGAAGTACGCGTTGGTCTCGCCACCCAGCCAGCCGTAGAAGCGCTCGAAGCCCCGCCCCAGCGGCCACCGACCCTTGTAGGCGGCAAGGTTGCACTCCTCGCCCGGGGTGAGGTGCCACTTGCCGATGGCGTACGTGTTGTAGCCCCGCTCCTGGAGCACCTCGGAGATGAAGCCGCTCTCGAACGGGATCCGCGTCGAGATCCCCGGGAACCCGGAGGCGAACTCGGCGATGGTGGCCATCCCGTTGGTGGTGGCGTTCCGGCCCGTCAGCAGCGACGCCCGCGTCGGCGAGCAGAGGGCGGTGGTGTGGAAGTTGGAGAACGTCACGCCCCGCGCGGCGATCCGGGCCATGTTCGGGCAGGCCACCGGGCCGCCGAAGGTGTCCATCGTGGCGTAGCCGAGGTCGTCCCAGGCGATGTACACCACGTTCGGCGCGCCTTGCGGGGCGCGCGGGGCCAAGAAGGGCTCCCAGTCGGGTTCCGAGTCTCGGATGTCGAGGGCGATCCTGCCCTTGAACGGGGTGGCCATGGGTGCGGGTTCCTCTCTCGCAGGCGGGTCGGTCGGTGGACCGGCCCGGTGGGTCCGGACCAGGCCGCGACCAGCACCGCAGCGTCTCCCGGTCCGCCCGCCCTGTCCTCATCCGATTCGGATGAATCGCCCACGATGTGCGGACCTTCGCCTCTGGGGGAGGCGCCCCGTCCCTGCCATGCTGACGGCTGTGCGAACCCCGAACCCCTCTGGGACGCGGGCGGCGCGACGCACCTCGTCGACCGGCCCGTCCTGGCTGATCGAACGGCCGCGGGTCCTCGACCAGATCGCGGCGTCGGCGACGCCGCTCGTCGCCCTGGTGGCGCCTGCGGGGTACGGCAAGAGCACCGTCGCCCGGCAGTGGGCCCGGGGCGACGGCCGCGACGCCAGCTGGGTGGCCCTGCGCGGCGCCGACGACGACCCGGTGGTGCTGATCCGCTCGGTGGTGGCGGCGCTGGCCCCGGTGGCCGATCTGGCCGAGGTGATCCCGCTCCTCACCGGTCCGCAGCCACCCCTGGAGCGGCGGGCCCTCCCGCTGCTCGGCGAGCAGCTCGCGGCCGCCGACCGTCCGCTCGCGCTGGTGATCGATGACGTCCACCTGCTCGGGCCCCAAGCGGCCGGCCTGTTGGACGACCTCCTGGCCCACCTGCCGACGTCGGCCCGGGTGCTGCTGGTGGGGCGGTCCCTGCCGCCGGCCCTGCGGATGGCGCGCCGGGAGCTCGCCGGCACCCTCGTCGTGCTCGGCGAGCGCGACCTCGCGTTCGACAGCGCGGAGGTGGCGCAGCTCGCCGCCCTGCACGGGTGTCCGCCCGACGCGGAGGTGGCCGCTTCGCTCCTCACCACGACGCGGGGGTGGGCGGTGGGGCTGCGCATCGCCGTGACCGGCGACCCGACCTCCCCACCCGGACCGCTCGGCGACCACCACGATGCTCGGCTGCTCGGGGCCTTCATCGACGAGGAGATCCTGGACCGGCTGGCAGGGCCCGACCGAGACCTCGTCATCGCGGCGTCGGTGCTCGAGGCGCTCGACCCGCCCACGTGCGACGCCGTGCTCGGGCCCGGCAGCGGCGAGCGCCTCGGACGCCTGGCCCGCAGCGGCGCCGTCCTGGTGGGCGGCACCGCACCCGGCGGCGCTCCCCGCTTCCACCCCCTGTTCCGCGAGGTGCTGCGGACCCGGCTGACCGCCCGGGATCCGGAGCGGGCCACCGAGCTGACGTGGCGGGCGGTGGCGGCGTACGAGCGGGCGGGCGACCATCGGTCCGCCATGGAGGAGGTGCTCGGCACCGGCGACCCGGAGGGTGCGCTCACCGTGCTCACCCGGGCCCTGCCGACCATCGTGTTCCAGGGCGAGCACGTGTCGCTCGCCCGCTGGATCGACGCACCCCTGTTCGACGGCATCCCCCGCGACCCGCGCCTCGCCACCGCCCGGGCCTGGGTGGCGCTGCTGACGGGGCACCGGGGTGAGGTGCAGCGATGGCTGGACATCGCCCGGGCCGGGCTGGTCGGCCGCTCGCCGGGGCCGCCGGCGGATCCCGTGGTCCTGGCGGCGGACGCCGCCACCATGATCTCCGGGCTGGGTGGCGCTCGGCAGACCCTGGCCCACGCCCGATCGATCGGTGACGCGGGACCCGAGGGGAACCCGTGGTGGGCCGTCGCCCGGGGCATCGAGGCCGTCGTGCGGTACCTGCTGGACGAGGACGACGACCCCGAGGCGGCGCTGCGTGCCGCCGAGATCGACACCCGATCGGTGCCGCCCAGCCATGCCACCGTCGTGGCGCACCTCGGGCTCCACCTGTTGGACCGAGGCGCTCGCACCGAGGGGCTGGAGGCCATCGACGCTGCCACGGACGAGGTGGACCGCGCCGGCATCGCCGGCCACCCGGTGGTGGCGATGGTGTTCGCCGCCGAGGCGCGGGCGTGCGCCGAACGGGGCGACCGGTCCGGCTACGCCGCGGCGGCGGAGCACGCCCGGTCCCTGGTCGACGGGATCGGGGGCGTGATCGACCGCGCCTACGCCCACCTGCACCTGATCCTGGCCGACGCCGCGCTGGTGGTCGGCGACGCCGAGGAGGCACGTCGCAGCGTCCACGCAGCGCGGAGCCGCCTGGTCTACGAACCCGATGTCGCCGTGCTCACCGCCTGGGCGGACCGGGTGGTGGCGCAGATCGCCGGCGGCACCGGCGACCGCCACCTCCCGGCCATCTCAGCCGCCGAGGCGCGCGTCCTCGAGCAGCTGCCGACGAACCTGACCTTCGCCGAGATCGGCGGCCGCCTCCACCTGTCGGGCAACACGGTCAAGTCCCACGCGATCGCCATGTACCGGAAGCTCGGCGTGACCAGTCGCAGCGCCGCCGTGGACGCGGCCCGAGAGGTGGGGCTGCTGCAGCCCGAGGAGTCGGCGCGCCCGTAGCCCTTTCTATCTGACAATATGCGTGTATTATCAGGTAGTCGGGGGATCCGTTCGGCACCCGTACCACCCCGGGTGCCGCACCGATCGTGGTCTCCGCCTGCTGCTCGCAGGGTTCCGCCGCTCCTGCGAGCCTCGGGCGGAGGCCACGACTCCCGCTAGGGTCCGGGGCGATGGCGCGGCCGATCTACCAGGTGAAGGCAGAGTTCTTCAAGACCCTCGGCCACCCCGCCCGGATCCGCGTCCTGGAGCTGCTGCGCGACGGCGAGCACTCGGTCAGCGACCTCATCCCCGAGGTCGGCATCGAGGCGTCGCACCTCTCCCAGCAGCTGGCCGTCCTGCGGCGGGCCAACGTGGTCCAGACCCGCAAGGAGGGCACCAGCGTCCTCTACTCCGCCACGGACCCGCGCATCTTCGACCTGCTGGAGCTGGCCAAGGCCATCCTCACCTCCTCGCTCGCCGAGTCCCAGGAGCTCCTGGCCGAGCTCGGCGACCTGGACTTCACGGCCACCCCCACCCGCGACCGCTCCTCGTCCTAGGGCGCCACCCGACGCCGTTCGAGGCCGACGTCGGGCTCGGGAGCGTCGCGGCCCCGCACGGTCAGCCACGCCGCCCTCGCCGCCTGGCGCGCCCCAGCCGTGTCGTCCTTCAGCGCCAGCAGCCACGACGCCGCCCCCACCAGCACCACCACGGCGGCCCCGCCGATGCCGGGGGCACCGCCGATCTCGAGCCCCGCCGCCACGGTCGCGAACGACGCCGCCACCAGGCCCACCAGGCTCGCCACCACCGTCGCCGACTCGAACTGCGTGAGCTCCTCGTCCCGGTAGGCGTCGTCCAGGGTCCCGACCCCAGGTGCGTTGCGCTGGATGATCCGCAGCGGGGCGGTCACGCTGCGGGCGACCACCGGCGCCCACAGCACGTACACCGCAGCCACCAGGAACACGTACCGGTGCGGCAGCCCGGCGGCGAAGCGGCCGCCGCTCGGGTCGGACCCGGTTGCCTGCTCCACGATGCCGGCGGCAGCGAGCGTGGCGATGGTCGAGGCGATCACGATCAGCAGCGCCTTCACGTAGCGCAGCAGGGCGATGCGGATGGAGAGGACGTGCCGGGCGAGCAGCGCCTCGGTCCGGGCGACGTCGGCCGCCAGCGTCCGATCGGCGTGCACCCCGGCGGCACGGTACCGCTGGCGCATCCGATCGCTGTCGCCCTCGCGCCCCGCCGCCGGCACGGTGCCCCAGAGCCGGAGCGAACGGGTGTCGAACCGGTCCCGCCAGCCGTGGTCCTCCGATGCGTGCGGCACCAGGAGCGAGCGCGTCCACTCGTCGTCGCGCGCCGCATCGAGCGCGGGCCCGCTCCGTTCGCTCAGCTCGTCGCCGTTGAACCCGAGGCCCGGGAGGATGAAGCGCGGGCTGAAGACCAGTGCGTGGTCCTCGTGGTCGCCGCCCGCCGGCGCCCCGAACAGGTTGCTGGTGAAGTAGAAGGCGAGCAGGTCGCCGACCAGCCAGTACACGGCGCCGACCGGGAGCAGGATGCAGACCGCCGAGGCCACGGCGATGCCCCCGACGGCCAGCGCCGCCTCCCCGCTGTCGAACCCCGCCACCAGCAGCGTGGCCATCTTGGGCAGGGCGTCGCGGAGGAAGAGCGGCAGCAGCAGGATCAGCGCGGACCCGCCGAGCAGCGCCTGGCCCACCCGGTGGATCGTGGACAACCGCACCTCGCTGCGCTGGAGGAACGCCCGCATCGCCGCACGGGAGTCCTCGTCGGAAACCGGAGCCGCGACGTCAGTCATCGGGGTCGGGCGCTCGGCGCTGCAGCGCGACCATCGTGATCAGGCCCCCGACGAAGGGCCCGGCGAACAGCGCGGGCACGAGCGCGACGCCGACCGCCGTGGCCAGCCCGCCGGCGGGCAGGGCGATCAGGACCGTCACCACGAAGGCGATGACGATCCCGAGGATCACGTTGCGGGTGATG
>CALANQ010000006.1 GCA_937926025.1 uncultured Acidimicrobiales bacterium | reverse complement strand
GCGGGTAGGCCGTCCAGTACAGGGTCTCGTCCCACACCGCCGCGATCAGCGTGAGGCCCAGAGGTGCCAGGAGCACGCCGGCGCCGACGGCGACGTCCAACCGGGTCAGCCGGCGGGGCCGGTAGCGAGAGGTGCCCGAGGAGCGGGACGCCAGCACCACCGCCGCGAGCAAGGTGACCACCCCGACCGCACCGGCGATGACCGCCGCCTCCGAGGCCCGCCCGATGAGCGCGATGAACGAGCCGCCCAGCGCCAACATCGCCACCAGCCCGAGCCACGCCGACGCCGTATCGCCCCGTCCCCGGGGCTGGCGGGCGAAGCCGCGCGCATCCATCGACTCGGCCAGCGACACCGCCCGCTCCAGCCCCGACTCGAGGATCGGGACCGTGAGGCGGACCAGGCGCCCCCGCCGCACGACCCGGCCCCCGGTGCGGGCCCGGTCCGCTTCGCGCACGTCGGTGACCGCCGCCATCGTCGACGGCACGAACGCCAGCGCCACCGTGAGGATAAGCCCCGGCTCGTGGAACGCCCGGGGCGCGGCCTGGACCAGCTCGTGGTGCGACGCCACCGCGTTGAACACGCCGAACGCGCCCAGGATGCCCACCACCGCGAACGCCTGCGCCGCCGCGAACAGGACGATGTCGCCCTCGATGGTGCCCCCCACCGTGAAGCCGCCGAGCAGGCGCGGCAGCGTGGCCTGCGGCAGCGTGAACCACAGGTACTCCGGGGTGCCGTCGATGGCCGGGCTGTGGGTGGTGAGGGCGGTCAGACCCACCCGGAGCAGGGCGAACACCACGCCCAGGCCGACCAGGATCGGGAACGCCCGGGCGAGCGTGGTGTCCAGCCGGTGCGCGCTCACCACCAGGAACGAGATGGCCAGCACCACCGCCACGTACAGCGGGTTCGGCGCGATCTGCACGCTGGCCGCAGCCGCGACGGCCCACACGAGCCACGTCACGGCATGGAGCGGACTGGTGGTGCGCACGATCGGAACCCGGCTTCCTGCCCGCACGGGGCCGGTGGACGGCAGGGAGGTGGCGGTGGCGAGGATTGACCCATCGCCCGGACGCCCCGTACCGTGACAGCCGGTTGAGGTCGCTGGCAACCCGGACGTTGCCAGCGGGCGTGCACTCCGGTGCACACAGGGGAAGTCGGTGCGAGTCCGACGCTGACCCGCAGCTGTAACCGGTCCCTCGAGGCCGGAAGCCAGGTGACCTGCCTCCACCCCGCCGGCCCCACCGGACCGACGGTCCCCACCGCCTCGTCCCACCCACGAGGCCCGACGGCCCCCGAGGAACGGGGCCACGGAGGAACACCCCATGTCGATCCGTCGATTCGTCGCCGCTGGCGTCGCCCTGTCGCTCACCGCGCCGCTGCTCGGCCTCGGTGCCGCCGGCGCCGCGCCCACCGCCGACCCCGTCGTCACCAACGCCAAGGCGTGGCTGCTGGACCAGCAGCTGCCCGACGGCGGTTTCGAGCTGGCGGACACGCCCGGGTTCGAGACGCCCGACGCCGTCCTCGCCCTGGCCACCAGCTACCAGACCGGCCCCACCTGGGACCGCGCCGGCGCCCTCGCCTCCGTCCAGGCCGCCGACGACGGCAGCGGCAAGGACCCGCTGGACTACCTCGACGATCTCGTCGACGGCGAGGAGGACCCGGCGTCGAACGCCGCCGCCGCCCGAGCCGCCAAGATCATCGTGCTGGTGGCGGACCCGCTCGGCATCGACCCGGCCGACTTCGACCCGTCGAACGACTCGGCGGAGCCCGTCGACCTCCTGGCCCGGGTCACCAGCCACCAGGCCCAGGACGGCAGCTACGACCTCGGGGCGCTTTTCAACGGCGTGCTCTACACCGCCATCGCCCTGGAGTCGCAGGGCATCACCCCGCCCGCCGGGCTGGTCGACCAGATCGTCGCCGGCCAGCGCGCCGACGGCTCCTGGGACTACTCGGGCACCCCCGACGCCGAGTTCGGCGGCAACGACGTCGACACCACGGCGCTCACGCTGCTCGCCCTCCACGCCGCCGGCAAGACCCCGTCGGACCAGCCGCTCGCCAAGGCCATCGCCTGGCTCGACTCGGTCCAGTCGGCCAGCGGCGCCTGGCAGGCCTTCGGCAACGACGACCCCAACTCCACCTCCATGGCGGCCATGGCGCTGAGCGCCCTGCACATCGATGTCACCACCGGCGCGTGGAGGAACCCGTACCCGGCGCTGCGGGCGATGGCCGCCAGCGACGGCCACATCGCCAGCGCCAACGACGACTGGGGGGTCAACACCTTCGCCACGTCGCAGAGCATCCAGGCGCTCTCCCGTCAGGTGTTCCTGGTGGACGAGCGCGACGGGCTCCTCGCCGGCTGGGCCAGCACCATCGCCTCGCCCGCCGCCGCCCCGGACGACACCGCCGCCATCGACCTGCTCAGCGACACGCTCGGGTTCAACCCATCGATCAAGTCCGCTCGCCTCGCCACCACCACGGCCGCCGTCAACGGCCAGAAGGGCCGGGAGGCCGCCGCCGCCGACATCTTCCAGCAGGCGTTCCACCGCAACATCGACCCGTCCGGTCGGGCCTACTGGTCCACCAAGCTCGTCACCATCTCCCGGCCCGAGATGCTGGCCCGGGTGACCGGCTCGTCGGAGTACTACCGCAAGGCCGGCGGCACCATCCCGACGTTCGTCGACGCCGTCTACCAGTCCGTCCTGGGCCGAGCCGCCGACCCGTCGGGCCGTGACTACTGGATCCGCCGCCTCGAGGCCGGCCGCTCGGTCGAGGGCGTCGCCCGCAGCCTCGTGGCCAGCAGCGAGTACCGCCGCACCCAGGTCCGCACCACCTACCAGCGGATCCTGGACCGCCAGCCCACCACCGGCGAGCGCGACTACTGGACCACCAAGATCGCCACCACGCGCATCGAGGTCCTCATCGCCACGCTGGGCGCGTCCGCCGAGTTCTACGACGTGACCATCTCATGACCCCGCTCGTCCCCCGCCGAGCCGGCGGGGGGCACCGGCGGCCCTCCGGGGCCGCAGCGGTGCTCCGGGCGGTCCTCGCCCTGAGCCTCGGCCTCGGTCTCGTCGCGGCCGCCGGTCCGGCGTCGGCCGCCCCCGACCGGGTCGCGGCCACCGGCGGCTGCCGGGCCGTCGGCTCCGGCGCCGTCCCGAGCGGCGGCGGACCCGACCGGGCCACCGTCGTGGTCGACACCGGCTCGGGCACCGTGTGGTCCGCGTGCATCTCCTTCAGCGGGAGCATCTCGGGCATCGAGGCGCTCGACCGGGCCGAGGAGGTCATCACCGACCTGGACCCGCAGTACGACCCGTACTCCGGGCTCGGCAAGGCCGTCTGCATGCTGCGCGGCGTCGGCACTGCTCCGCCGGACTGCCTCGGCAAGTCCGTCAACTACTGGTCGCTCAGCATCAACGGCCGGGTCGCGCCCGTGGGGGCGAGCTCGGTCACCGTGAAGGACGGCGACGTCGAAGGCTGGCGCTACGGCACCGGCGGCACCCCCCGACCGGCCACGGCCGGCACCGAAGCCGCCGCTGCGCCCGCCGTCACCACCACCAAGCCGACCCCGGCCACCACCCAGCCGCCCGCGGCCACCACCCAGCCCGGCAGCGGGGGGATGACCGGCTCAACCAAGCCCGACGGCACCCCGGCCGACCCCACCACCACCCGCCCCGGCGAGACCACCACCACCGTGAAGGGCCAGACCACCACCACGGCCCCCGGTGCCACCACCTCCACCACCGAGGCCGATCAGCGCACCTCCACCCTCGCCGCCGACGACGAGGCCGGCACCGACGACGCCGCGGCCGGCGACGGTCGTGACGAGTCCGCCTCCGGCGCCGTGGCCGGCAGCACGTCCGGCGGCTCCAGCAGCGGGGGCAGTTCCGCACCGGCGGCCCTGGCGTTCGCGGCCGTCATCGCCGCCATCGGCGGCGCCGCCCTCCTCATCCGCCACCGCCGAGCCGCCACCCCCACCGCCTGACCGACCACCACCCCGCTGCAACTTCGTGTGGGATCGGTACAGAAACGATCCGCATCCACACGAAGTTCGCAGGGCGGCCCCCACCCCGCTGCAACTTCGTGTGGGACCGGTGCGGAAACGTCCCGCCTCCACACGAAGTTCGTCCAGGGAGCGGGGAGCGGGGGCGGATGCCGTCAGGTCAGCGGCGGTACTCGGGGTTCTCCCAGTCGAAGCGCTGGCCCTCGTCCCAGGCCGAGCGCTGGTTGCCGTAGGGGGTGATGCCGCCGGCGTCCTTCAGCATCTTCGCCAGGTGCAGCAGGTTCCACGTCATGAACGTGGTGTTCCGGTTGGTGAAGTCGTTGTCGGGGCCGCCCGAACCCGGGTCGAGGTACGACGGGCCGGGGCCGGCCTCGCCGATCCACCCGGCGTCGGCCTGGGGCGGGATGACGTACCCGATGTGCTGCAACGAGTACAGGACGTTCTGGGCGCAGTGCTTGATGCCGTCCTCGTTGCCGGTGATCAGGCAGCCGGCGACGCGGCCGTAGTAGCGGTACTGCCCGTCGTCGTTGAGCAGGTGGGAGCTCCCGTAGAGCCGCTCGATGATCTGCTTCATCACGGAGCTGTTGTCACCCAGCCAGATCGGCCCGGCCAGCACGAGGATGTCGGCCTTCCAGACCTCCTCCTGGAGCTCCGGCCAGGCATCGGTGTCCCAGCCGTGCTCGGTCATGTCGGGCCAGACGCCGGTGGCGACGTCGTGGTCGATGACGCGGGTGCCGGTGGTGCCGACGCCGTGCGCCTCCATGATCGCCGCGCTCGCGTCGACGAGGGCCTGGGTGTTCGACACCTCGGGCGACCGCTTCAGCGTGGCGTTCAGGAACAGGGCGTTGAGCCCCGTGAGGTCCGGTGCGGAGTCGCTGCTGCTCATGGCGAACAGCCTTCCAGGGATCCCGCCCCTCTGCCCGAGCGGTGCCCCCGGGGAACTTGCTGCAGAGAGACGTCCGGTTCTGGGTCGTTCGTGCAACAGGTTCGGTTCGGTGGTGGGTGCTCGGGGGCTGGTGAGGCGGCGGGCGCGGCCGGGCGACGGGTCGGTAAGGATGGCCGTCATGCAGGTGCACCTGGTCGATGGGACCTACGAGCTGTTCCGGTACCACTTCGCGCTGCCGTCGCACGTGACGGAGGCGGGGCAGGAGGTCGGGGCGACCCGCGGCGTGGCGGGGTCGATGCTGATGCTGCTCGAGGACGGGGCCACCCACGTCGGCATCGCCACGGACCACATCATCCCGAGCTTCCGCAACGAGCTGTACGAGCCGTACAAGGACGGGTCGGGCATCGAGCCGGAGCTGCACTCGCAGTTCCCCCTCATCGAGGAGCTGCTCGACGCCCTGGGGTTCGTGGTGTTCCCGATGGTGGAGTACGAGGCCGACGACGCGCTCGGTGCCGCCGCCCTGGTGGCCGCTGAGGACGATCGGGTCGACCGGGTCTACATCTGCACGCCCGACAAGGACCTCGGCCAGTGCGTCGGCGGCAAGGTGTTCCAGCTCGACCGGCGCAAGGGGCTGGTGAGCGGCGTCAACGAGGTGCAGGAGAAGTTCGGCGTGCCGCCGGAGTCCATCGCCGACTACCTGGGACTCGTGGGCGACACCGCCGACGGCTTCCCCGGCCTGCCCGGCTGGGGGGCCAAGTCGGCTGCCGCCATCCTCGCCCGCTACGGCCACCTCGAGGACATCCCGCAGGATCCGGCCGACTGGGACGTCACCGTCCGGGGTGCGGCCAAGCTCGGCGCCACGCTCCGGGAGCAGTTCGACGACGCCCTGCTGTTCCGCCTCATCGCCACCATCCAGACCGACGGGGTCCCGACGGTCACCGATGTCGATGAGCTCCGCTGGACCGGCCCCAAGCCCGAGCTGGCCGCCATCGCCGAGCGTCTCGACGCCGACAACCTCGTCGAACGAGCCGAGAAGCTCGCCCAGCGCCTCGCCTGAGCCGGCCACGGCCAGATCGGACCCGCCTCCCCTCACCCCACCGAAGTTGGTGTGAAGATTGGTGTCCTGGCCCAATCTTCACACCAACTTCGGGGTGGAGGGCGGGTGAGTGGGCGGTCAGGCGGAGACGTCGGTCCTCGGGTTGCGGCGCATGCGGAGGCGGCGGGGGTCCAGCGGGGCGCCGCTGTTCTCGTCGACCACCAGGGGGACCACCTCCTGGTGGGTCTCGCGGTCGGAGAGGATGACGGGCGGCTCGCCGTCGAACGCCCAGTCCGATCCCCAGCGCCACATGGCGGCCAGCACGTCCCACATGGCCCGGCCCTTCGGGGTGAGCCGGTACTCGTGGCGGACCGGGTTGTCCTGGTACTCGACGGTGACCATCAGGCCGTCGTCCACGAGGCGGTCGAGGCGGGCCGAGAGCACCGCCTTGGGGATGCCGAGGGCGCGCTGGAACTCGTCGAAGCGGCGTCGCCCGGAGAACGCCTCGCGCAGCACGAGCGGCGTCCACCAGTCGCCGAGCAGGTCGGTGGTGCGGGCGATGGGGCAGGGCCAGTCGTCGAAGCGGGTGCGCCTCACGCCACCACCTCCAGGCGGGCCCGCACGTTCTTGTGGAGCGGGGTGCCTGCGAACCAGTCCCGGTTGTCGACCGAGGTCGGCTCGTTGGGGGCGACGCCGTGGCGGACCCGGGTGCCGTCGGCGTCGGGATAGTCCAGGCCGAAGCCGTTGGGCAGCGAGACGTGGCCGAGGTGCATGGTGTCGGTGACCTCCACGGGCACCTCGGCGGACCCGGCCTCGGTGGTGATGCGGACCACGCACCCGTCGGTGGCGCCGATGCCGGCGGCGTCGTCGGGGTGGATGCGCAGGGCGCCGGACGGGTCCTTCTTCCGCCAGCTCGGGTCCCGGTAGGCGGTGTTGGCGGTGGACGATCGGCGCTCGCCGGCGGACAGCACGAACGGGAACTCGGCGTGGCGGGCGGTGGGGTCCTCGGTGGCCAGGCCCTGGAGCTCCGCGACGAGGTCGTCGACCACCAGGTTGATGCGCTTGTCCGGTGTCTCCATGCGGTCCCACGTGGCGCCGAAGTCGTCGAGCGTGAACACCACGCCCTGCGGGTTGGCCATGACGGCGTCGAACAGGGCGTTGCCGTCGGCGTGCCCGGCCTGCTGCACCGACGCGGGGTAGGTCATGGCCACGATCTGGCACAGCCCCCACACGGCGGCGGCCGCGGCCGCCCCCTCGGGCAGCGTCTGGCCCAGCGTCTCGTAGAGCACCACCGGTGCGAGCTTCGACAGGTGGGGCTGGGTGAGCATGGCGTTCAGGAACGCATCGGCGAACTCGGCTCGCCCGGCAGCGGCAGCCTCACGGAGGGGTGCGAGGTCGTCGTCGGACAGGGCGCCGAGGGCCCGGACCAGCCGGGTGTGGATCTCGGGCTCGGGCAGGGTGCCGGGCGTGGCGGGGAGCAGCGGGCGGCGCAGCTGGAAGGCGTTGGCCGGGAACTCCAACGTGAAGAAGGTGCACTCCCACTTCTCGAACTGGGTGGACGCCGGCAGCACGTAGTCGGCCTCCCGGGCGGTCTCGGTCATGGCCACGTCGATGACCACCACCAGCTCCAGCGCCCGCAGCGCTTCTCGCCAGCGCTTCGAGTCCGGCAGCGAGTGGGCCGGGTTGGAGCTCTCGATGAGCATGGCCCGGAAGCGGTCGGGGTGGTCGGTGAGGATCTCGTCGGGGATCACCGCCGAGGGGACCAGTCCGGCGAGGATCCGGTGGCCGCCCACCGGGGTGGGAGGCGTGGCCGTGCTGCGGCCGAACAGCTGGGCGAAGGCGGTGTGCAGGTTCATCGCCCCGGCCTTGCCGAAGTTCCCGGTGACCAGCCAGATCAGCTTCTCCAGCCACGAGTTCAGTGTGGAGTGCGGGGCCTGCTGGATGCCGAGGTCCTCGAAGATCGACATGCTCCGGGCGGCGGCCATGCGCCGGGCCGTGGTGCGCAGCAGGTCCTCGTCGACCCCGCAGATGTCGGCGCTGCGGGCGATGTCGACGCCGCCGAGCAGGCCGGCCAGCTCCTCGAACCGGTTGGCGTGGTCGTCGAGGAAGGCGTGGTCGACCAGGTCCTCCTCCACGAGGATGGCGAGGAGCGCGGTCAGGCACCAGGCGTCGGTGCCCGGCTTCACCTGGAGGTGGATGTCGGCCAGGTCGGCGGACTCGGTGCGGCGGGGATCGATGACGATGAGGCACCGGTCGGGATCGTTGGCGATGGCCTTGATGATCGGGCGGGCCCGGGGGAAGCCGTGGGACTGCCACGGGTTCTTCCCGAGGAACACGGCGACCTCGGCGTGCTCGTAGTCGCCGGTGGTGTGGCACTGCGGCTTGCCGAACAGCTGCCCGTCCACCCAGAACTCACCGGTCTTCTCCTGGGCCAGCGCGTTGGAGGCGTACCGGGAGCCGAGGGCAGCGCGTGTGGCGCTGCTGTACCCGCCGCCCAGGTGGTTCCCCTGGCCGCCGCCCCCGTAGTAGAAGATCGACTCCCCGCCGTGGGCGTCGGCCACGGCCCGGAAGCGCTCGGCGATCTCGGCGATGGCCGTGTCCCAGTCGATGGCCTCGAACGTGCCGTCGTCGCGCCGCCGCATCGGGCTGGTGAGCCGGTCGGTGGAGCTCTGGTAGTGGTCGAGGCGCAGCGCCTTCTCGCACGTGTACCCCTCGGATGTGGGGTGGGTCTTGTCGCCCCGGATGCGGGCGAAGCGGCGACCGTCGAGCTTCACCTCGATCCCGCAGTTGATGCTGCACAGGATGCAGGCCGTCTGGTGCCACTCGTCGCCCGAGCCAGACGAGGAAGGCGACGAAGGCGACGAGGACGATGGCGGAGAAGCGAGGTCGGTCACGGATCCTCCCGAGCGAGTCAGTTCAACAAACGAACCTACTCGCGATCGCGCACCCCGTCACCCGGCCCCCACGGAAGTTGGTGTGAAGATTGGTGTCCTGCCCCAATCTTCACACCAACTTCGGGGCTGGGGCTGGGGCTGGGGCTCGGGGCGAGGGGCGGCTCAGGTGGGGCGGGTGGCGCGCCAGACGTCGATGACCAGGACCAGGTCCATGCCCACGGACCGGTAGAGGTCCAGGGCGGGGGTCGGGTTGTTGGTGTCGACGTGGAGGATGGTGCCGGTGCGGCCGGCGGCGGCGTGGGTGGCGAAGGCGTCGCGCAGCAGCACCTTGGCCAGGCCGCGGCCACGGACGTCCTCGGCGACGGCGAGGCGGGCCACGTAGCCGCAGTCCTCGTCACCGACGAACTGGTCGTTGTCGATCCGGGCGGCGACGGCGCGGCCGTCGAGCTCCAGCACCACGAGCTGGGGCCAGGTGAACGAGGTGCGGGCGTCGAGCGCATCGTGCCACTCGTCGTAGGTCTGGGGGACGATGCCGAACTGCCCGGCGAAGGCCGCGTCGATCACGGCGTGGGCGGCTCGGCGGACGTCGTCGCCCTCGTCGCCGGTCCGCACCACCACGCCGTCGGGCAGGGTGGGCGCCGCCACCGCCCCGGGATGGTCGATGCGGAGGCGCTGGAACGTGGTGCCGGGAGCGAACCCGGCCTCGGCGGCCAGCGCCCGGAGCCGTTCGTCGTTGCGGTAGATCCCGAGGTCGACGGCCACCTCGTCCTGACCCCGCTCGGAGGCGACCTCGGCCGAGCGAGCCAGCACCCGGTCGAACAGCCAACGCTCCAGCTCCGGGTCTGCGGCGGCCACCTCGACGTGGTGTTCGGCCGGTCCCGTGCCGCCGAAGACGCAGCCGTAGCCGGACGGCCGACCGTCGGCGCCGTGCGCCAGCCAGGCGTCGGTGGCCGGATCGAACCCGGGCTCGGCCAGGTTGTCGACGATGTCGTCGACGGTCACGTCCGCGAACCCGAGCAGCGCGGTGTTGTAGGACGCGAACACCGCGTAGATCGCCCCGATGTCCGCCTCGGTGGGCCGCCGCACCACGTGACCCGCTGGCGGCGGAGGGACGGGCTCGATCACGGGGTCAGGCCTCGTCGGGGGCCGGGTCCTTCTTGGCGCGGCTGGCGCTGACCCGGGGCGGCTCGTTGGGCATCTTCGGGTACTGCGGCGGCCACGGTGCGTCCATCAGGCCGTCGTCGAGGTCGCGGTCGTACCAGTCGATGAGCACGCCGATGTCCTGGGGCTCGTCGTTCATGGCGGCCCACGGGTTGCCCTCGGCGGCGATCTTGTCGGGCACGTTGGCGATGGTGAGGTCGTCGAGGACGACGGTGGCCACCTCGTCCCACGGGATCGGGCACGACACCTGGGCGCCCACCCGCGGCCGCACGCACCACGTGCCGAACACCGTCTTGTGGGGCGCGTTCTGGTTGAAGTCCACGAAGACCCGTTCGCCGCGGTCCTCCTTCCACCACTGGGCGGTGATGAGCTCGGGCCGCCGCCGCTCCAGCTCACGGGCGAGGGCCACCGCCGCCGAGCGGACGCCGTAGCCGTTCCACTCCGGGATGAGGCGCACGAAGATGTGCAGGCCCTTGCTGCCGCTGGTCTTCACGTAGCTGGTGATGTGCTGCTCGTCGAGGACGGCCTTCACCTCGTAGGCGGTCTCGCGCACCATGTCGAAGGTGACGCCGGGGCCGGGGTCCAGGTCGATGCGCAGCTCGTCGGTGACTTCGGGGTCGTCGGCCTT
>CALANQ010000005.1 GCA_937926025.1 uncultured Acidimicrobiales bacterium | reverse complement strand
GGCGGCCGCCCCGACCGCTCGGCGATGATCTCGTGGGCGATGGGGTCGTCGCTGGCGGCGCTGGCCGGGATCCTCTTCGCCGGGAGCCAGGGCTCGCTGGCCCACCTGCCGCTCACCCTGCTGGTGATCAACGCGTACGGCGCGGCCATGTTCGGCCGGCTGCGGAGCCTGCCGCTCACGTTCCTGGGCGCCGGGCTCATCGGCCTGGTCTCGTCGTACTCGATCGGCTACCTCACGCTCGACGTCCCGCTGCACTCCGTGTTCGGGCACGAGCTGTCGACGCCCATCTCGCTCAACGGGTTCCGCTCGTCGATCCCGATCATCATCCTGTTCATCGTCTTGCTGTTCCTCCCGCCGCTGCGGGTGCGGGCCGGGGCGCAGCTCAAGTCCCGCGAGATCATCCCGTCGCCGGGCCCGGCCCGGTGGCTGATCGGCACCGTGGTGCTGGGTGCGGCGGCGTTCGCGTTCGCCACGCTCTACGACGGTCTGCGCACCTTCCAGATGGGCCAGGGCCTGGCCCTCGGCATCGTCATGCTGTCGCTGGTGCCGCTCATCGGGTACGCCGGGCAGATCTCGCTGGCCCCCATGGCCTTCGCCGGCATCGGCGCCCTGGTCATGGGCAACTGGGGCGGCGACGGCACCGTCTGGGGCCTGGTGCTCGCCGTGGTCGTCACCGCGCTGGTCGGCGGCCTGGTGGCCCTGCCCGCCATCCGCCTGCGGGGTCTCTACCTGGCGCTGGCCACGGCCGCGTTCGCCGTGATGATGGACAACCTGGTCTTCAACCAGAACGCGGTGATGCCCAACGGCAGCCTGGCGGTCGGCCGGCTCGACGTGGGGCCGGTCTCGTTCGACGGCGACCGCGCCCACCTGGTGCTCATCGGCGTGGTGTTCGGGCTGGTGGCCACGCTGCTGGTCTGGATGCGCAACCGTCCGTTCGGGCGTCGCCTCCTGGCCATGAAGTCCAGCGATGCCGCCTGCGTCACCCTGGGCGTGAACCTGGCCACCACCAAGCTCCAGGTGTTCACCCTGAGCGCCGGCATCGCCGGGCTCGGCGGTGCGCTGTACGCCGCCCAGCTCAACTCCGTGAGCCCGCCCACCTTCCAGTTCCTGAACGGGCTGCCGGTCGTGCTGCTCGCCGTCATCGGCGGGATCGCAGCGGTGGGCGGTGCGCTGTTCGGCGGCATCATCTACGCGGCCACGTTCCTGATCCTCCCCGACGTGTGGCCGGCGCTCACCAACATCCTCGTGCTCGCCCCGGCGCTCGCCGGGATCAGCCTGGGCCGCAACCCCAACGGCGCCGTGAACGAGACCGCCCGCTCGATCCGCCAGATCCGGGCCGAGCGGGCCGCCGCCCGTGCCGCCGATGCGCAGGGCACCCCGGTGTCGGACCTCGATGCCATGGGCATCGACGGGTTCAGCGACATCGACCGGGTCGAGCTGGACCGGGCGACGGGGCTCGACACCGAACCGCTCTACGGGCCGATCCGGCCGTCGAGCCGGGCCGACCAGGAGGTGCTGGTCCGTGGCTGAGACCCCGCTGCTCGCCGCCCAGGACCTGACCGTCCGCTTCGGTGGCCACGTCGCCGTCTCCGACGTCGGGCTGCAGGTCCGCGCCGGTGCCATCACCGGGCTCATCGGCCCGAACGGGGCCGGGAAGACCACCACCTTCAACGCGCTGTGCGGCCTCCAGTCGGTGGCGCGGGGCCGCGTGCTGCTCGACGGGAAGGACGTGTCGTCGCTGTCGCCGCACAAGCGGGCCCGCCTCGGCCTGGGCCGGACGTTCCAGCGGCTCGAGACGTTCTCGCTGCTGACCGTGCGGGAGAACGTGCTGGCGGGTGCCGAGTTCCGCCGCTCCAGCCGATCGGGCGAGTCCGCCGCGGCCATGACGGACCGCCTGCTCGGCCAGCTCGGCCTCGAGGACGTGGCCGACGAGCGCGTCGACGGGCTGCCCACCGGCCGGGCCCGCCTGGTGGAGGTGGCCCGCGCCCTGGCCAACGAGCCCCGGGTGCTGCTGCTCGACGAACCGTCATCGGGCCTGAACGAGGCGGAGACCGCGGAGTTCGCCGCCGTGCTCCACCAGCTCACCGACAGCGGCCTGGCCATCTTGCTGGTCGAGCACGACATGAGCCTGGTGATGAGCGCCTGCGAGGACATCTACGTCCTGGACTTCGGCCGCATCATCGCCTCCGGCGACCCGGCCACCGTGCAGGCCGACGACAAGGTCCGGGCCGCCTACCTGGGCGATGATGACGACGAGCCGGCGCCTCACGTGGCGGTCCACGAGGGTGCGGCCGCGCCCGACCAGGCTGACCGCCGCATGCCCGTGCTGGCGGTCCAGGACGTGGCCGCCGGGTACGGCGACTTCGACGTCATCGACGGCATCAGCTTCGAGGTGGCGGAGGGCGAGGTGTTCGCCCTGCTCGGCCCCAACGGCGCCGGCAAGACCACCACCCTCCGGGTCATCTCCGGGCTGCTGCCAGCCAGCAGCGGCAGCGTCGCCATCTGCGGACGCGGCGTGCTGGGGGCCGACGCCGACGCGCTGGCGCGCGCCGGCGTGTGCACGGTCCCCGAGGGCCGGGGCGTGTTCCCGAACCTGAGCGTGGCCGAGAACCTCTGGATGGCCACCCACACCGGCATCGCCCGCAAGCAGGTGGAGGAGGGGGCGTACGCCCGCTTCCCCCGCCTCGGCGAAAGGCGCAACCAGACCGCCGGCACCCTGTCGGGCGGCGAGCAGCAGATGCTGGCCATGGCCCGGGCGATGGCCACCGATCCGGCGCTGCTCATCCTCGACGAGCTGTCGATGGGCCTCGCCCCGCTGGTGGTCCACGAGCTGTACGAGCAGGTGGGCGCCATCGCCGCCACCGGCATCTCCATCCTCGTGGTGGAGCAGTTCGCCCACGAGGTGCTCGGCGTGGCCGACACCGCGGCGATCATGCTGCACGGCCGCATCGCCACCATCGGGGCCCCGGCCGACGTGGCCGCCGAGCTCGAATCCGCCTACCTCTCCGGCGCCGTCGACCAGCACGGCTGACCACCCACCCACCGACCCTTCGATCGATCGAACCGAACCCCAGGAGCACGCACCGTGGACGAGCCCAAGACCACCCGAGGGATGGCCCCCGAGCGCCGCGAGCAGTTCGAGGCGGACATCGCCCAGGTCCGAGTCAAGACCGGCGGCGCCGCGGGCGAGCCGCGCCTCATCGCGCTGGGCGCCGTGCTCATGGTGGTGGGCGCCGCCGTCGCGCTGATCGCGTTCATCGTGTCGGGGTCGCAGGCGGACTCCCGCGACGTGATGAGCAGCATCATCCTGGCCGTGTTCGGCCTGAGCCTCACGGTCGCCGGCGGGGCCGTGTTCCTCCGCTACTCCATCGGCCGCTTCCTGCGGTTCTGGCTCCTGCGCCTCATCTACGAGCAGCAGCCCGACGCCTGATCGGGTCCCCGCCGGCCGGCTGTCTCCGCGTGGACACAACCGGTCCGGTCGTGTGGTAGCCATTGGCGCGCCATCGTCGCGGCGGGACCGCGGCGGCACAGCAGAAGGAGACCCCGATGGGCCTGCACGACCGCGACTCGATCCGCCACCAGCTCGACGACAGCGTCTTCGCCGGACAGGACCTGTCCACCGCGCTGCCGAAGTACAAATTCCCGGCCGACGAGTCCAACCCGGATCACGCCTTCCAGGTGATCGCCGATGAGATCCTGCTCGACGGCAACGCCCGCCAGAACCTGGCCACCTTCTGCCAGACCTGGGAGGAGCCCCAGGTGAAGGCCCTGATGGACCTGGCCATCAACAAGAACATGATCGACCGCGACGAGTACCCGCAGACCGCGGAGATCGAGCGGCGGGCCACCCACATGATGGCGGACCTCTGGAACGCGCCGGACTCCGCCAACACGGTGGGCACCTCGGCCATCGGGTCGTCGGAGGCCTGCATGCTGGGCGGCATGGCCGCCAAGTGGCGCTGGCGGGCCCGCCAAGAGGCGGCCGGCAAGCCCACGGACAAGCCCAACATGGTGTGCGGTGCCGTGCAGGTGGTGTGGCACAAGTTCGCCAAGTACTGGGACA
>CALANQ010000004.1 GCA_937926025.1 uncultured Acidimicrobiales bacterium | reverse complement strand
TGCCGCCGACGAACTGGATCTCGGCGCCGCCGTTGGCGTTGGCGGCCGCGATGCCGTCGGTGACCCGCTTGTTCAGCCCGTCCTGCACGTAGGTGTCGGCCCAGGTCATCTCCGCCTTGTTGATGCCGTCGGTGCTGGCGGTGCCGCCGGCGTCCTTGCCGGCCTCGCGCTCCTTGGCGGTCTGGCCGGTGCAGTAGCTGCCGTCGTCGTCCTTGGTGACGTCCATGTACTCGGTGACGAACACCTTGCCCTTGAGCTTCACGTCGCCGGCTTCCTGCTTGGCCATCTTGTCCAGGCGGGCGTCGAGCAGGGCGTAGTTCTTGGTGATGAGCGGCGCCTTGTCGTCGAACAGCTCCACGCCGTTCTTCTGGCCGGTGCTGTTTGGGAGGAGGCCGTTGGTCTGGATCAGGCAGGCCTTCACCACCGCCGAGAACTCGGCGTCGTTGGCACCGATGGAGACCGTCATGGCGTCGACCGGGCGGTTGCCCACCAGCTCCTTGAGCTGGTCGAGCTGCGGCTTCAGCTTGGTGCCGGCCGAGGGGTCCTGGCCCTCGTAGTCGCCGAGCAGGCCCGTGGTGATGGACGCACCGGAGCAGGCGAGGTGGACGAACGTGACCGACGAGTGGGGGTCGCGGCGCTCCATGCGGAGGGCGGCCTGGGCCGGACCGGCGAGGCCGGTGCGATGGCACTGCTTGTTCTGCCACTTCGGCGACCAGAACGTGCCGGACTCCAGCGTGTCGGGGTTGCCCTCGCCGGACGCGACCGAATCGCCGACCGAGACGATGAGGTTGTCCTTGGGGGTGATGGTCTCCTCGCGGGTGTCCACCGAGACGCCGGCGACCTTGATGTCGAGGACCGCCTTGAAGGACCCGAGCTTGGTGACCGGCACGGTGATCTTGCAGTTGGACCCGCTGACCGTCTTGGACTCCGGACCGGTGAGCGTCAGCGTGAAGCTCGGGTTGAGCGAGCTGCGCTCGGTCACGGCCGGCGACGCGCAGCTGTCGAACGTCAGCTGGTACGTCGGGCTCTGGATCCACGCCTTGTCCTTGGCCAGGTCCTTGAGGCCATCGGGGTTGTCCACGACGCCGTCGCCATCCGCGTCGAGCCCGTACCGGTCGCCGATGGACCAGTCGAAGCGGAGCGTGCCCCGATCGGGTCCGATGGCGAGCGCCGCGGTGGCGCCGACGCCGAGGGCGACGAGGATCACACCCGCCACGAGGGCGAGCAGCTTGACCCGTCGCCGACGCTTCGGGGCGTCGCTCGGGGTGGGGTTCGGTGTGGCGGTCGTGTCCATGTCACCACGATCCGATGGCCCGCTTGGAGGGGGCTTGAGGCCCACTTGGAACCCGAAAACGCCACCTGACCTGCGGTTCCGCCCGACGCTTGGAGCCGCTGGCAGCCCCTTGACACGTCATCCCGCCACCGCGGGTGGGGTCAGGTGGGTGGGGGGATCGGGGTCTCGAGGGTGATGCCGAGCTCCACCGCCAGGGCCTGGGCCTCGGCGGCGCAGCGGGCGGCCTCGGGCTCGTCGCCGTCGGCGCCGCGGCGGCGCAGGACGATGGCCCGGTCCCACAGCGCGTGGGCCTGCCCGGGACGGAAGCCGGCCGCCGCGGCCGAGGCGACGGCCACGTCGAGCAGCGCCTCGGCGGCGTCGAGGTCGCCCGCCACGGCCAGGGCCAGGCCGTGGTGGCGGACCAGGTGGCCGGAGCTGGCGGCGGCCAGGCCGGCCATCGACACCCGGTGCGAGATCGGGGCCAGCTCCACCAGGAGGTGGTCGGCCAGGACCGTGTCGTGGGTCAGCCAGCACACCTCGGCGGTGAGGGCGGCGGCCATGAGGCGGGCGACGGACCGGGTGTTCACGTCCAGGCCCGGCCCGTTCAGGTAGCGGTGGGCGTAGACCCGGGCCTGCCCCAGGTCCCCGGCGGCCACCAGCGCCCGGGCCAGCCCGATGCCCCACACGGGGACGAGCGGCTGGGACTCCACCATGGCCGTGAGCTCCTCGATGAGGCCGCCGAGCGTGCCCCGCTCGATGGCGATCAGGAACTGCTGGCCCGCCCACGCCGTGGCCGCGTTGTCGCCGTGGGCATCGGTGCCGATGACCAGGCCGTGGTTCGACAGCGCCTCGGCCTCCGCCAGGTCGCCGCGCAGCAGCGCCCACATGGCGTCGAAGAACGACACGAACGTGTCCAGCGCCGGACGGTGGAACGGCTCCACGAACGCCCGCAGCTCCAGCTGGGCGGCCTCGGCCTCGGGGATGCGATCGGCCTCCAGCAGGTCGATGACGGCCAGCGCCCGGGCCAGGACCTCCAGCTCGCTCCAGCCGCGGGCGGCCGAGCGCAGCGGGGCCAGCAGCGAGAGGCGCTCGTCGAGGCCGGGGGTGCCGCCGACGGCGATGTGGCGGGCGAACAGGGCGAGGGCCTGCACGTGGGCCCGCTCCGGCACCTGGGCGGCGGCCTCCATGGCGGCG
>CALANQ010000003.1 GCA_937926025.1 uncultured Acidimicrobiales bacterium | reverse complement strand
TGGTCAGGGATGTGGAGGTGGACGTGTCCGGGGTGTCGTCGCTGCCGCCGTCGGGGCGGATGAAGAAGTAAACGAGCATCAGCACCAGCACGACGCCCAGGGCGATGGCCGGGATCCACGGCTTGTAGTCGCGCGGCTCGCCGTCGGCGGGCGGCTCGGAGCCGGGCGGCGGAGGTGAGGTGGGCGACGTCATGGCTCCGAGGGTAGGTCACTGTGGTTGGATGGCCGCGATGGGGACCGACGGCCCGAGCGGCGAGCGCACCCGCAACCGCGAGCTCTGGTCCATCGTCAACGCTCAGTTCACCGATGCCGACGCCGTCGCCCGCTGGGACGAGGACGCCATCACCTGGGGGCTGTTCCGCATCCCCGAAGCCGACCTCGACCTGCTCGGCGACCTGCGGGGCGCCCGGGTGGCGGAGATCGGCGCCGGCACCGCCTACTTCTCCGCGTGGCTCGCCCGCGCCGGCGCCGAGCCGGTGGCGCTGGACCTGAGCGGCGCCCAGCTGGCCACCGCTCAGCGCTGCCAGCACGACACCGGCATCCGCTTCCCGCTCATCGAGGCCGACGGCGCCGTCCTCCCCCTGGCCTCCGGCGCCTTCGACCTGGTGGTCAGCGAGTACGGGGCCGGCCCCTGGTGCGACCCGCGCCGATGGCTGCCCGAGGCGGCTCGGATCCTGCGGCCAGGAGGACGGCTCGTCTTCCTCACCAACAGCGTGCTGGCCGGGCTCTGCGTCCCCGCCGACGCCGGCTTCGCCGGCGAGCGGCTCCTGCGGCCGCAGCGGGACCTGTTCCCCATCACCTGGCCCGAGGGCGGCACGGAGCACCATCCCGGGCACGGCGACTGGATCCGCCTGCTGCGGGCCGCCGGGTTCCGCGTCGAGGCGCTCCACGAGCTCTACCCGCCCGACGATGCCCCGACCCACGAGTACTACGACATCGTCACCGCGGACTGGGCCCGCAGCTGGCCGGCCGAGGACCTCTGGGTGGCCGTCCGGGACGACGCCTGAGCGCCGACCGGATCAGGGCAGGTTGATCAGGACCAGCCCGATGAGCGCCGCCACCACCAGGACGGCCACCACGATGGCGCCCGTCCGGCCGCCGAACACCTTGAAGGCGTCGTCGCGCTCGCCCTGGTGACGCCACTCGAGGTTCTCCGGCGTCCCCACCTTCGGCAGGTGCTTCGGGTTCTTGTGACCCTTGCGCGGCTTGCTGGTGCTGCTCCCCATGGCGCGGCACGCTACTCGGCGGCCCTTCCCCGGCAGCCACCCGGCGCCTCGGTAAGCTCCGCGCCGCGGGCCGCGGCAGCGAGGGACACGGATGACCAGCACGATCTTGGCGGTGGACCCGGTCCCCTGGGCCCGTGCGCAGATGGCGCTCACGCTCGGGTTCCACATCATCCTCGTACCGCTCGGGGTGTCGTGGGCGTTCCTCGCGCTCATCGCCAACTACCGGGCGGTCCGCCACGACGACGAGGACGCCCTGCTGCTGGCCCAGCGCTGGTCCAAGTACATGGCCGTCACGTTCGCCGTCGGCGCCGTCACCGGCACCGTCCTCACCTTCGAGTTCGGGCTGCTCTGGCCCCGGTTCATGGGCCGGTGGGGCGAGGCGTTCGGCATCCCGTTCCTGGTGGAGGGGCTCTTCTTCTTCACCGAGGCGATCTTCATCGCCATCTACATCTTCGGATGGAAGCGGATGCGGCCGTGGGCCCACTTCTGGACCGGGGTCCCCGTGGTCATCGCCGGCATCGGCGGCAGCGCCTCGGTGGTGGCCGCCAACGCGTGGATGAACACCCCCTCGGGGTTCACGCTCGACGCCCAGGGCAACCTCGAGACCGTCGACCCGTGGGGCGTCATCTTCAACAAGGGCATGCCCCTGTCGTCGATGCACATGATCGTGGCGGCCTACATCGTCGGTGGCTTCCTCGTGGCCTCCGTCTACGCGGTCGGCATGCTCAAGGGCCGCAACGACCACTACCACCGGCTCGGCTTCACCATCGCCTTCAGCGTCGCCTGCATCGCCATGCCGTTCCAGATGGGCATCGGCGACTCCCTGGCCCGCTGGGTCTACAACGAGCAGCCCACCAAGTTCGCCGCCATCGAGCTGGTCACCGAGACCGGGAGCGACAAGCCCGAGATCCTGCTCGGGCACATCAACGAGGAAGGCGAGATCGTCGGCGGCGTCCCGCTCCCCGGCGTGGCCTCCATCCTCTCGGACCCGTCCGACGGCACCGCCACCGTGATCCAGGGCCTCGACGAGGTGCCCGAGGAGGACCGGCCGACCAACGCCCAGGTCAACATCGTCCACCTCGCGTGGGACGTCATGGTCGGGCTGGCCACGCTGCTGTTCCTGATCTCGCTGTACTACGGCGGCTACTGGCTGTTCCGGCGCCGCCTGCCCCAGAGTCGGTGGTTCCTCCGGATCGCGGCCGCCTGCGGCGTCCTGTCGGTGATCACCCTCGAAGCCGGATGGGTGGTGGCGGAGGTCGGGCGCCAGCCCTGGATCGTCTACAACTACATGAAGGTGGAGGAGGCGGCCACGGGCAACTCCTACGTGTGGGTCACCTTCATCGGCGTCACGCTGCTGTACGCCGCCCTCGGGTACGCCGCCATCCGCGTGCTGCGCACCATGAGCCGCCGGGCGCGGGAGGGCATCGACGCCGACGACCAGGGCCCGTACGGCCCTGGCGGTCCCATCGCCGGACCCATCGAGGACCCGGTCGGGGGTGCGTCGTGAGCACCGTCGTCGCCTGCATCCTCTTCCTCGGGGTCGTCATCTACTCGATCTTCGGCGGGGCCGACTTCGGCGCCGGCATCTGGGACCTCCTCGCCGGCGGCACCCGGCGAGGGCGGGCGCCCCGCCAGGTCATCGACCGGTCCATCGGGCCCGTGTGGGAGGCCAACCACGTCTGGCTGATCTTCGTGTTCGTGGTGCTGTGGACCGCGTTCCCCACCGCCTACGCGTCCATCACGCTCACCCTGTTCGTGCCGCTGTCGCTCGCCGCGCTCGGCATCGTGCTGCGGGGCTCCTCCTTCGCCTTCCGCCACGCCGTGTACCGCACCGAGGAGCAGCGGGTGTACGGCGCCGCGTTCGCCTTCGGCTCCCTCCTGGTGCCGTTCTGCTTCGGGTGCGTCGCCGGTGCCATCGCCACCGGCCGGGTGCCCGCCGGCGGCGAGGCCGGGGACCCGTGGTCCAGCTGGCTCAACCCCACCTCGCTGCTCGGCGGCGTGCTGGCCGTGGTGGCGGTCGCCTACCTCTCCTCCGTGTTCCTCGTGTTCGACGCCGGGCGGGTGGCCGATCAGGCCGTGGTCGAGTACTTCCGGCGGCGGGCCGTCGTGGCGGCCGTCGTCGCCGGTGTCGTCGCCCTGGCCGGCATCGCCGTGCTGCACGCCGACGCCGAGTACCTGTTCGACGGGCTCACCTCCCGGGCCCTGCCCCTCGCGCTGGTGTCCGCCATCGGCGGCATCGGCTCGCTCGTCCTGCTCCTGCGCTCGTCGCACCGGTTCGCCCGGGTGGCCGCCGTCGGAGCCGTCGGGGGCATCGTGGCCGCCTGGGGCGTCGCCCAGTGGCCCTACGTCATCCCCGAGACCATGACCGTCGATGCCACCGCGGCCCCGTCCGGCACGCTCACCGCCACCGTCGTGGTCTTCGTGCTGGCGTGCGTGTTCATCCTCCCCGGCCTCGGGTTCCTGTACTGGCTCGACCAGCAGGACGACCTGCCCGAGGAAGGGGGCGACGACGGCATCGGGCTCGACGTCGCTCCCGCCGCCGGTCCGGTCGGCGACCCCGCCTGAGGCTGCCGGACCTCCCCCTGACCTGCAGATCCGCTGCTATCGTCCGGCCCGTCCGATGCGGGTCGGCGACCTTCGCGAGCGGTCCGGGACAGAGCCAGGAGGGGTCATGGCAGGCAACGGGGCGCAACCCAAGCGGGTCGAGGTGCGCGGTCAGCGGCTGCTCGCCGACCCCACGCTCAACAAGGGGACGGCCTTCACGCTCGAGGAGCGCGACGCCTTCGGCCTCCACGGCCTCCTCCCCACCCACATCGAGACCATCGAGCAGCGGGCCGACCGCGTGCGCTCCCAGCTCGACGACGAGCCCACGCCGCTCGGCAAGCACATGCTGCTGCGCGACGTCCAGGACTACGACGAGACCCTCTTCCTCCGGGTCATCCTCGACGACATCTACAACCTGCTGCCCATCGTCTACACGCCCACGGTCGGCGAGGCCTGCCAGCAGTTCAGCCGCATCTACCAGCACCACCGCGGGCTGTTCCTGTCCTACCCGGACATCGACCGCATCGAGGAGATGCTGCGCTCCGTGCCCCACTCGGAGGTCGCGGTCATCGTCGTCACCGACGGCGAGCGCATCCTCGGCCTCGGCGACCAGGGCGCCGACGGCCTCGGCATCCCCATCGGCAAGCTCTCGCTCTACGCCGCGTGCGGCGGCATCGACCCCGCCACCACGCTGCCCATCGTGCTCGACGTCGGCACCAACAACGAGGAGCGGCGCAACGACCCCGACTACCTCGGCTGGCGCCACGAGCGCATCGTCGGCCCCGAGTACGACCGGTTCATCGAGGCGGTCGTCCAGGGCGTCATGAACGTCTACCCCGACGTGCTGTTCCAGTTCGAGGACTTCGCCGAGCACCACGCCCACCTCCTGCTCGACCGCTACCGCGACCGCCTCTGCACCTTCAACGACGACATCCAGGGCACCGCCACCGTCGCCCTCGCCGCCGTGCTCTCCGCGCTGCGCGCCACCGGCCGGGACCTCAAGGACCAGCGGGTGTGCATCGCCGGCGCCGGCACCGCAGGCACCGGCATCGCCGAGCAGCTGGTGGCCGGCATGGTCGCCCACGGGCTGACTGAGGCCGAGGCCCGCTCGCAGTTCTTCCTCGTCGACCGCTACGGCCTGCTCTTCGACGACCAGGAGGGCCTCGAGTCCTTCCAGGTGCCGCTCGCCCAGCCCCGCTCCGTCGCCGACGGCTGGACCATGGCCGAGCCCGGCAAGGCCAGCCTCGTCGAGACCATCAACCAGGCCAAGCCGTCGATCCTCATCGGCGTCACCGGCGTGTTCGGGTTGTTCACCGAAGAGGTCGTGCGAGCCATGGCCGCCGCCGACGACCGGCCCGTCATCTTCCCGCTGTCGAACCCCACCAACCACGCCGAGGCCACCGCAGAGGACGTCCTCACCTGGTCCGACGGACGGGCCATCGTCGCCACCGGCAGCCCCTTCCAGCCCGTCACGCTCAACGGCACCACATACACCATCGCCCAGAGCAACAACTCGTACATCTTCCCGGGCGTCGGCCTCGGCGTGCGGGCGTCTGGCGCCAACCGGGTCACCGACTCCATGTTCATGGCCGCCGCCCACGCCCTGGCCGACCACGTCGACGCCAAGGAGGTGGGGGACTCGATCCTCCCGCCCCTGGCCACCGTGCGCGACGTCGGCCGGGCCATCGGCATCGCCGTCGGCATCGCGGCCGTGGCCGACGGCGTCGCCCCCGCCGGCACCGACGACGCGATCGACGCCAAGGTCGACGCCACCA
>CALANQ010000002.1 GCA_937926025.1 uncultured Acidimicrobiales bacterium | reverse complement strand
TGGTCTGGTAGCGGGGGACGACGTCCTTCACGGACCCGGTGAGCAGGTGCCCGTAGTGCGGGAGGCCGTTGGCGAAGGGCGGACCGTCGTAGAAGACGTACTCGTCGTCGGTGGGCCGCTGCTCCACGGATGCCTCGAACGTGCCGTCGGCCGCCCAGAACTCGAGGATCCGACGCTCGATCGCGGGGTAGTCCGCGCGGCTCGGAACCTTCGGGTAGGGGGTCGCGTCGTCGCTGCTCACGACGGGGAAGCCTACCGAGCGCCCCCGCCGCTCCCCGAAGCCGAATCGGGCGATGATGGGCTCATGCGCCACGTCCGGTTCGATGTCGCCACCCTCGTGATGGAGGGCATCCCCGTGCTGCTCAAGGCGGCCTACCTGCTGGTGGCCGAGCAGGACGGGCTCGAGGAGCTCCAGTGGGAGGTGCTGGTGTACTCGCTGGACGCCAAGCAGATCCCCCAGAACGCCTACGCCGTCGACATCACCACGCTCGACGGCCGCGACTTCGCCGGTCGGGCGGTGGTGGTCCGCTCCATCGACGGCGCCCACGTCCTGCGGGGCGACGGCCCCCTCGCCGGCATCACCGACGCCGACCTCTGAGGCTGAGATCAGAGCGCGGCGATGGCCACCGTGAGCAGCGCCAGCGAGGCGATCACGGCAGAGATGAGCCACGCCCAGATCCCGATGAGGATGGCGAGCCACAGGTTCTTCACCCGGTCCGGGGTGAACGGCACCAGGTAGCGGTGGCGCTCGGGGTCCGGCGAGGCCAGCCCGATGACCCGGCTGATCAGGCGGCCGGTGCGCAGGGCCCGCCGCGCCCGACCGATCCCGGCGGCCTTGGCCGCCCGGGCGGTGCGGACCGAACCGGCGAGCTTGTGCAGCTCCGGGCTGCCCTTGGCTCGCATCACCAGGTCCTGGGCCTGGCTCAGGGTCTCCGCCGGGTGCTTGATGGCGGCAGCGAGCGCCCGCACCCGGACCAGCACGTAGAGGGCCACGGCCAGCGTCGTCCCACCCCCGACGACGGCGATGACGGCGCCCGGCAGCGCCTCGCGCCAGGCGTAGCCGCCGAGGGCGAGGGCCACGAACCCGGTGGCCGCCGCGGCGACGCAGATCAGCTCCACGGTCCGGTGGACCACCGAGATGGTGACCGACAGCCCCTTCGCCCCGCCGGTGCGCAGCGCCGTGAGCACGACGTTGGCGTCGTCGTGCCCCGCCCCCGTCCCCACCACGGCCTCGTCGCTCACCTCGTCCACCCTACGGCCGCACCCTCACGAACGTTCGATGCGAACCGTTGCCCTGCAACGGCAAACCTCGAACGTTCGGTGGGGCGACGTGGGGTTCAGGGGCGGCCGCGGCCGAGCACGTAGCAGGCGATGGCGGCGGCGGCGCCCACGTTGAGGGAGTCGACGCCGCCGTGGAGCGGGATGCGGACCCGGCGACCGACGCGGGCCATGGTCTCCTCGGTGAGGCCGGGGCCCTCGGCGCCGAGCACCAGCGCCACCTTCTCGTCGGAGGCGAGGACCACGTCGTCGATCGGTTCGGCGGCGGGATCAGGTGTGAGGGCCAGGAGGGAGAACCCGGCCTCGGTCACCTGGTCGATGCCGGCGGGGAAGCGCTTCGTGCGGGCCCAGGGCAGGGCGAAGACCTCGCCCATGGCCACCCGGGAGGCCCGCCGGTAGAGCGGGTCGCAGCACGACGGATCGAGCAGCAGGGCATCGGCGCCCAGGCCCATGGCGCTGCGGGCGATGACCCCGAGGTTGGTGGGGTTGTTGACGTTCTCCAGGACGACCGCCCGGGTGGCGCCGGCCAGGACCTCGTCGACGGTGCGGTCCGGGCCCCGGTCGAGGGAGGCGATGAGGCCGCGGTGCATGGCCATGCCGGTGATGCGCAGCACCACCTCCTGGCCGGCGGCGTAGATCGGGACGTCGGCGCCGATGGCCGAGGGGAGGGGCAGCGTGCGGGTGGCGTCGACTAGGACGGACCTGAGCCGGTACCCGGCCCGCACGGCCCGCTCGACCACCAGGTCGCCCTCGGCGATGAAGATTCCGGCCAGATCGCCACCGGGGGATTCGCGCCGGCGGCGCAGCTCGTGGTCCCGGAGGCCGAGGAACTCCTCGATGCGGGGGTCGGCCGGATCGTCGACCGCGACGGCGTGGGGCAGCACGGTCCGGTCAGGAGCCGACGGCCAGGACGTGCTGGGTGCCGTCGGGATCGATGACGGTGACGGCCGGCGCCGTGAAGCTCGAGACGTAGATGGTGCCGTCGGCGGCGAACGCCAGGTTGTCGAACGGGGCGCCCTCCTTCGCGGTCTGGGCCACCTCGGAGGTCTTGGCATCGACGTCGATGGCGATGACCTGGCCGGTGATGTTGCCGAGGACGTACGGGACCCCGTCGGCGTCGGTGGCGCCGGCGGCCACCGCGGGCATGCCCCCGACGAGCGTCGAGACGGTGCCGGCCGCGGGATCGATCAGGACGGCCTGGCTGGGGCCGGTGAGCCCGCCGGCGGGGGCGACGAGGGTGTCGTCGGCCAGCACGCCGAAGGCGTTGATGTCCGGAAGATCCTCGACGGCGACCTGCGGCTCCTCGCCGTCGATGGGGGCGCCGCCGTCGGTGGCGAGGGTGTACAGCGTGCCGCCGGGGCCGTAGGTGCCCACGTAGAGGGTGCCGTCGGACCCGAACTCCAACGGGTTGATGCCCGCCTCCATGGTGACGACCACCTCGTAGGTGCCGTCGACGATGCGGCCGAGGTCGCCGTTGACGAACCCGGTGGTCCAGATCGAGCCGTCCGGGGCGACGGCGACGTCGTCGGGCCCCGCCCCCTTGGTGTCGATGCGGCGCAGGATGGCCCCGGACTCCGCATCGACCTGCAGCACCAGGTCGTCCTTGATGCTGGCGATCCAGAGGGTGCCTCCCTGGACGGTGAGCCCGTTGATGGACGACGGGGCCGACTGGTCCTCCAGCGGGTCCGGCACCGTGGTGGTGGGTGCCGCCGTGGTGGTGGTCTCGATGGGCTCGGGGCTGGTGGCGGCGCCGTCCTTGCCGCCCTCGGTGCCGGCGTCGGAGCCGCCCGACGAGCAGCCGGCCCCCACCAGCGCCAGCACCACGACCAGTCCGACCACGATCCGCTTCATGGCGGGTGACGCTACGCCCCCGCAGGTCGGGGCGGGTGACCTGACGAAATCCTTGCCCCGCCAAGGGGTTCGGTTTACCGTCACCGCAACCCAACCCCCCCCCGCTCGGATCCACGCAGATCCGGGTTGTATTCGCGTTGCGAGCGCCGCTAGGATCGCCCTTCGCCGTGGTGCAGCGTGTGAGCTCTCAGAAATGGTTGATCGAAGCTTCGCGTCCCGCCACCGCTTTTCCACGCGTGATCACCAGCTGCTGAGGAGCCTGCGTTGTCCTCTCGTTCCATCATCCGGGACCGTTACTCGTTCGCGAACCTGGAGGAGGTCCTCCCGCTTCCCGACCTGATCGCGATCCAGCGCGAATCGTTCGACTGGTTCCTGGAGCAGGGCCTCGCCGACACCTTCCGCGACATCTCGCCCATCAAGGACTTCACCGAGACGCTCCAGCTGGAGCTGGAGTTCGATCCCACGGACGAGGACCTGCGCCCCACCCCGAAGTTCACGGTGGAGGAGTGCAAGGAGCGGGACATGACCTACTCCGCTCCGATCTTCGTCCGGGCCCGCTTCATCAACGCCAACACCGGCGAGATCAAGGAGCAGACGGTCTTCATGGGGGACTTCCCCAAGATGACCACCAAGGGCACCTTCGTCATCAATGGCACCGAGCGCGTGGTCGTCTCGCAGCTGGTCCGCTCGCCCGGCGTCATCTTCCAGCCCGGTGAGCGCTTCCGCCTCCGGAACCTGGCCAAGCACCAGCTGGTCACCGGCACCATCCACCCCTACCGCGGCGAGTGGATCGAGTTCGACGTCGAGCAGAAGCCCGGCAAGGACGTCACCGCCGGCACCCGCGTCGCCCGCAAGCGCCGCCTCGGCATCTTCGTGCTGCTGCGGGCCCTCGGCTACGACGAGGAGAACGCCCCCGGCTTCCTCGACGCCTTCGTCCGCCACTTCGACTTCCTCGAGGGCCAGTGGGAGAAGGAGCGCGACATCGCCCCCACGCAGGAGGAGGCGCTCGTCGAGATCTACAAGCGGGCCCGCCCGGGCGAGCCGCCGTCGGTGGAGTCGGCCAAGGCCTACTTCCGCAACGCCTTCTTCGAGTCCCGCCGCTACGACCTCAGCCGCGTGGGCCGGTACAAGCTGGACCGCAAGCTCGGCCACGAGATCGAGAAGATCGCCGAGCTGTTCCCGATGCTCGAGGGCCGCACGCTGGTCTCCGACGACGTCACCCCGCTGCTCGACCGTCCGGAGCCGGGCCAGCCGGTGCTGAGCCGCTGCGAGGTCCTCGCCGCCTGCACCTACCTGCTGCACCTCGTCCAGGCCACCCCCGGGTACCGCCTCGACGACCAGGACCACTTCGCCAACCGTCGCATCCGCTCGGTGGGCGAGCTCATCCAGAACCAGGTCCGCATCGGCCTCTCCCGCATGGAGCGGGTGGTGCGCGAGCGCATGACCACCCAGGACGTCGAGGCCATCACGCCCCAGACGCTCATCAACATCCGCCCCGTGGTCGCGGCCATCAAGGAGTTCTTCGGGACCTCCCAGCTGTCGCAGTTCATGGACCAGGTCAACCCGCTGTCGGGCCTCACCCACCGCCGTCGCCTCTCGGCGCTCGGCCCGGGCGGCCTGTCGCGTGAGCGGGCCGGCTTCGAGGTCCGCGACGTGCACTTCAGCCACTACGGCCGCATGTGCCCGATCGAGACGCCGGAAGGCCCGAACATCGGCCTGATCGGCGCCCTGGCCACCTTCGCCCGGGTCAACGAGTTCGGCTTCATCGAGTCCCCGTACCGCAAGGTGGAGAACGGGGCCGTCACCGGCGAGATCGTCTACCTGGCTGCGGACGAGGAGGAGGAGTACGTCGTCGCCCAGGCCAATACGCCGCTGAACGACGACGGCAGCTTCGCCCAGGAGCGCGTGCTCGTGCGCCGCTCCCCGCAGGCCGCCTCGCTCGAGGACCTGCGCCTCCAGCTGGAGCGGGACATCTTCTTCGGTGCCACCACGGACATCCAGTACGTGCCCGGCAGCGAGGTCCAGCTCATGGACGTGTCGCCCAAGCAGATCGTCTCGGTCGGTGCGGCGCTCATCCCGTTCCTCGAGCACGACGACGCCAACCGCGCGCTCATGGGCGCCAACATGCAGAAGCAGGCGGTGCCGCTGGTCAAGGCCGAGGCCCCCTACATCGGCACCGGCGTCGAGGGCCGTGCGGCCCGCGATGCGGCCGACATGATCATCGCCACCGACGACGGCGAGATCACCGAGGTCGACGGCACGCTCATCAAGGTGGCGTACA
>CALANQ010000001.1 GCA_937926025.1 uncultured Acidimicrobiales bacterium | reverse complement strand
CGCTGGGCGATGTCGATGATGTCGGCGACGAACTCGGGGAGCTGCTTGACCAACGTGGCGAACTCGTCGATGACGATCACCAGCGAGGGCGGCGCCTCGTCGGGGTGCAGGCGGCGCATGTCGGCCATGTCCTTCACCGAGCGGTCGCTGAACAGGGCGACCCGGCGGCGCAGCTCCGCCCGCAGCGACACCTGGGCCCGCAGGGCCAGGGACTCGTCGAGGTCGGTGACGCGGCCCGAGATGTGCGGCAGGTCCTTGAACACCTCGCTGGCCGAGCCGCCCTTGAAGTCGATGAAGAGCAGGCTCAGGTCCTTCGGCGACTGGAACGCCACGAGTCCCGCCACCAGCGCGCCGATGAGCTCGCTCTTGCCGGCGCCGGAGGTGCCGCCGATCAGGCCGTGGGGGCCGTCGGACACCAGGTCCAGCACCAGCGGGCCGTCCGCCGTGGTCCCCACCACCGACTGCAGCGCGTAGCCCCCCTCCCCCCGGCGGTCCACCGCCCACTCCTGCTGGATCCACCCGGGCGTGACCTCGTCGATGCCGTGGGCGGCGAACAGCGGGACCACCCGGGGGATGGAGGACGTCGACGTGGCCGACGAGGCATCGCGCAGAGGCGCCAGCGAGCGGGCGATGGTGTCGGGGAGCGACTGGTCGACGCCGTCGGCGGAGAACCACTCGGTGGGCGTCTCGGGGTCCGTGAACCAGAGCTTCGACAGCTGCTCGGCGCCGCCCTCCGTGCGGTCGGCCAGCTCGGCCACGGCACGGCACTGCGGCGGCACCCGGTCGGCCGTCTCGCTCAGCCACAGCACCGAGATCCCCGTGTCACGGGAGCGGTCCAGGACCTGGGCCACCAGGTGCGGATCCGGTTCCATCGACCGGTCGATGACCACCAGCATCCACGGCCAGCGCCGGTCGACGCCGTGCCCCGAGCCGAGCGACCGGAACTCGGCGACGTCGAGCACCGCCTGCAGGAGCCGGTCGGCCCCCCGCTGGTCCGTGGCCAGGTGGGAACCGCCGATGGGCGAGCCGGTGGCGTGGGTGTGGGGCACCCAGCGCAACCAGCGGATCAGATCCATCTCCGGCGAGGCCGCTCCCACCACCACCAGGTCCTCGGGGCTGTGCAGGCAGACCGCCTGGAGGAGCAGGCCCTTGGCGAGCGCGGCCACCTCCCGACGGGCGCCGTGGATGCCCACCACGCCCAGGTCGGCCAGGGCCATGGTGACCGGCACCCGTTCGAAGTGGGCGTAGCGCTCCGCCTGGGCCTCGAGCCGGCCCACCAGGTCCTCGTCGCCGTCGCGGGAGAAATCGGCCTTGATGTGGGGCTCGGCCGGCCCGGTCCCGGCCCGCAGCACCAGGAACTCCGGGATGTCCCGGCCCCGGGACCACAGCGTGCGGTCCCGCCGCTCCGCCCGGCGACGCAGATCGGCGATGTCGGGCGCGGCGGCGAGGCGGGCCGTCTCCTCCTCGGCGTAGGCCGCGGCGTACGCCTCCTCTCGCTCCTCGAAGCGCTTGTCGAACGCCGCCAGCTCGCGCTCGTGGCGCTCCCGGGTGCGCTTGCGGTTCTCGAAGTACCCGGCCGCGCCGGTCATCGGGGCGAGCAGGACGAAGATCAGGAACCGGGGCTCCTGCAGGGCGGCCGCCATCAGCACGCCGCCCAGCAGCGGGGCCGCCGACGCCAGCCAGGAGAACCGGGCCGGCTCGGGCACCCCGGGCACCTTGGTCAGCGGCGGGATCACCACCTCCTCGGGGCGGGCGGGGCGCAGCGGCGTGCGGTGGAACGCCACCTGGCCCAGCTGGTCGATGCGGGCGGGCGGTGCGGCATCGACCGGTCGGCACACCAGCACGGAGTCGCCGAGGCGGACCTCCACCTGCTCGTCCACCACCACCGGCCCCTCGGGCCGCTCGCCGTCCACCAGCAGCGGGTTGGTGGCGTCGGGGTTCTCCCGCAGGGTCACGGACAGGTCGTGGCCGACCACCACCGCCACGTGGGCGCGGGACACGGCGGCGTCGGGGATGGCGCGGTAGCTCGGATCGTCCTCGCCTCGGCTCCACGGCCGCCCCAGCGTGTACGTCCCCGGGCCCAGCTCGATGCGCCAGCCCGACGCCGGTCCGCCGATGGCCTCGATCCGGACCACGGCGTCGGTGGCCGGCGGCGCGAAGCCCGGCCGCTGCTCGCCGACGATGAGCTCCTCCCCCGACACCAGGCCGACCTCGGCCAGCGACGCCTGCGGGTCCAGCACCGCGCCGGACGCGGCCCGCACCAGCGAGGGCCCCGGGCCGACGCCCGGCTGGGCGGCGAGCGCCCGGCGGAGCTCGTCGACCGTGTGGGTCGGCTCCACGGTGGCCACCACGTCGCTGGTCTGGTCGGTGGATCCGCTGCGGACCCGGAGCATCAGGTGCACGGCACCTCCTGGGGGGCGGGGGCGGTCATCGGTCGGACCGCAGCGAGGTCGGGTTGACCGCGGCCAGGACGCGGCCCTTGCGGTCCAGGTCGGCGGCCATCGCCCGGCGGGCGGTGGCGGACTCGTCCCACGCGGCGTCGATGTCGTCGTCGGTGGGGTCGGCGGCGCCGAACACCGCGGTGTCGGCGCGCTCGGCCACCGCACCGACCCCGGCGGTGCCCAGCACCGTGGAGAGCTCGGCGCGGGTGGTGCGGGGCGGGACGGGGTCGCCGCGGTCGCGGGCGTAGTCGACCAGCTCGGAGAACGAACCGGCGACGCGCTCCGAGGGCGAGCCGTGGGTGCGGCGCCGGTCCCTGCGGCGGCGCTTGAGCAGCACCACCAGGCCGGCCGTGGCGCCCAGGACCACGACGGGTGCCCCCACCACGGTGGCGGCGACCAGCAGCCAGGCGGGCACGCCGCCGCCGCTGTCGTCCTTCTCCTCCTCGTCGGGGTCCTGGGGCTTGAGGTCCTCGGGGATCGAGGTGGGCGGCGGGATCGTGGTGGGCGGCGGGGGCTGCGGCTCGGGGTTGTCGGTCTTGGACCGCGGCTGCTTCTGCGGGTCCGGGAGCTGGTCCTCGGGCGGGGTGCCGTCGATGGCGACCCACCCGTAGCCCGCCACCGGGACCTCGATCCACGCCTCGAGGTCCTCGCCCCGGAAGGTCACCCTGCGCTGCCCGGACTCGTTGACGAAGCCCATCACGACCCGGGCCGGGACGCCCCGGGTCCGGGCGAGCAGGCCCTGGGCGGCGGCGAACTGCTCCCCGTTGCCGAACGGCTGCTCGATGTCGATGAAGTCCAGCAGCCGCCGGAGGCTGTGGCCGGGCGGGCTCACCGGGTTCGCCTCCTCGCCGCCGTCGGTGTAGGCCCCCTCGGTCTGGAGGCCGTCGGCGATCGCCACCATCTCCCCGATGGGCGTGGCCTGGTCCCGCGCCCACTCGGCGCCACGGCTCACGAAGTCCGGAGGCACGTCGTCGGCCGCCTGCACCCGGAAGCGGGGGTCGAGCTCCGCATCGGCGAGGGCGGCGTCGTCGGGGGCCTCGACGAAGTCGGCCGTGAACCGGTAGCGGTCGCCGGCCTGCAGCTCGGAGGGCACCGCCGCCGTGTCGGTCTGCACGGACAGGCGCAGGTCGTCGCCCAGGCGGGCGGCGCGGTCGCCCTCGAAGCGCAGCGACGTGACGTCGCCGCCCAGCGGCACCCACACCCCCTCGGGCTTGCGGATCTCGATCTCCACCTCGGCCTCGCGGCCCCGCCCGTCGCCGGGGATCTCGGCACCCACCCGCTGGTACTCGCCGGCCAGCAGGGAGCCGTCGCCGGTGGCCTGCCAGACCGTGCCGCTGTACGCGTCCATCGACGCGATGCGCAGCCGGGCCCCGTCGGGCAGGCCGGTGGCGGTGAGGATCGGGTCCTCCCGCACGTCCTGGTCGGTGTAGTTGCGGTACGAGATGAGGGGGCTGGGCTCGGTCAGCGGGTTCCACGGCGGCTCGACCTCGTCGCGCAGCACGAAGCGGTCCTCGGACTGCGCCCCGGGCAGCCGAGGCCCGATGACCACGCCGCACAGCGCCGACACGGCGAGCAGCGCCCCCGCCGTGGCGAGGCGGGACCGCGACACGGACCGGTGGGCCACGGTCCGGGCCCGCTGGTGGCGGATGGCCACCCAGGCCAAGGTCAGGGCGGCGAACACCACGCCCTGGAGCAGGAGCGACGCCGGCCGCTTGGTGCCCATCAGCACGCTCACCGCCAGCACCGCAGCCGGCGGCAGGGCGCACCAGGACCGGCGGGGGAACCGCACCGCCAGGGCGATGGTGAGCAGGCCGCCCGCGTACCCGCAGAGGTACGGGACGGCCAGGAGGTCCCCAGCGTCGCCGGCCGGGGGCAGCGAGGTGAGCAGCTGCTTCCACCCGTTCACCGTCCCGTCGGCCAGGCCGGTGACGGCGCTCGGCGAGGGCAGCACCCCGGCCACGGCGCGGTGGTGCAGGGCGACCGGGCCGCCCAGGAGGAGGAACACGAGGATCGCCACGGCGGTGGCGGGCAGCAGCGCGACCCGGAACCGGGCCAGGACGTAGCCGGTCGCCCCGCCCACGAGCACCGCCGGGATGCCGACCCACAGCTCCTCACCCCCGGAGAACACCGTCCGGAAGCCGATGACCCCGAGCGCGGCGAGCACCAGGCCGAAGGCGAGGTCCAGCAGGTCGGCCCGCTCGGGTCGCAGCCGATCCAGGAAGCGGGCCATCAGCGCGCCCCCACCACGGCCAGGACCCGGGCCAGGTCGTCCAGGCGGCCGACGTCGACCATCGACACGTTGCCGATGCGGCGCCGCCGCGCCTCGCTGCCGGGCTGGCACCGGATGGCGAGCACGCTCACCTCGGGCCCGTAGTGCGAGCAGGCGGCGCGCACCGCGGCCGGGTCGGCCGCCGACCCGACGACGAGCGCCACGATGCTGGCCGAGCGCAGGCGGACCAGCGAGCGCCGGACCAGCTCGCCCAGCGCGGCACCGTCGGCCACCCGGGCGACGCCGGCCAGCCCGTCCAGCAGCAGGTCCGGGGTGGACGAAGCGATCGGATCGCTGCCGCTCAGGGTGCTGACGTCCTGGTCCTGCAGCAGCGCGGTGCGCCCGAGCGACCCGACCACCGACACGCCGAGCTCGAACTCGTCGTCGTCCGCCCAGGCCCCCTCGTCGGTGGCCAGCACCAGGCCCAGGTGGGAGCGGCGGGTGTCGACGAACTGGCGGACCATCATCGTCCCGAGCCGGGCCGTGGTCCGCCAGTGGATGTGGCGCCGGTCGTCGCCGGGCGCGTACTCCCGCAGCGTGTGGAACGCCACGTCGCTGGTGGACAGGTCGTTGGTGGTCTGGCCCTCGAGGTCTCGGATCCAGCCGGCGGTGATCGGCGGCAGCACCAGGGTGCGCGGGTGGACGTACAGCAGGACCTGCCGCCCCGAGGACACCTCTCTCCGGGCGATGCCCAGCGGATCGCCCTTCACGCTCAGCGCCGGCCCGATCGGGATGATCGAGCGCCGCTGCGTGGGCACCACGAACGGCTCCTCGAACCGACCGCCCGGCGCCAGGGTGCCGACCTCGAACGTGGCCACGCCCGCCCCCACCGGCACCTCGACCCGGGCGCCCAGCGACGGCCGGGCCCGCTCGTTCACGGCGCGGACCAGGCCGACCGCGTCCTGTCCGCCGGCCACCACCCGGTGCGGCTCCACCGACAGGTCGATCGTGAGGGCCAGGCGGCCGACGGTCATCGCCAGCGAGACGGCCAGGACCACCAGGCAGGCGCCGGCCAGGATCAGCAGCTCCTCCCAGTCCAGGCGCGCGCCCACCACCCAGGCCGCCACCCCGATGGCCGCGACCGTCCACCCCAGCGAGGTGACGGGGGCCACGGCGGCACGCGCCCGGTCCAGGACCACGGTCAGGCGACCCGCTGGGTGGGCGGCGGAACCTGGGCCACCCCCTGCGCCACCACCTGTTCGGTCGTGACCCCGCTGAACTGGGCGTCGGGCGTGAGCAGGACCCGGTGGCCGAGCACCGGCAGGGCCAGCGCCTTCACGTCGTCGGGCAGCACGTGGGCCCGGCCCTGGGCCAGTGCCCACGTCTTGGCGGCGCGCACGAAGGCCAGGCAGCCGCGCATGCTCACCCCGAGCGCCACCTCCGGGTGCCGGCGGGTGGCCTCGGCCAGGCCGGTGATGTACTCCAGGATCGACGTGTCGGTGTGGACGTCGGCCGCCAGGGCACCCATCTGGGTCACCGACTCCGCGGTGATCAGCGGCTCGACCCGCAGGTCGCGGGACCGGTTGGCCGCATCGGCGAGGAGCTGCACCGCCACCTGCGGATCCGGGTAGCCGAGCGACGTCTTCATCAGGAACCGGTCGAGCTGCGCCTCGGGCAGCGGGTAGGTGCCGGCCTGCTCGATGGGGTTCATGGTGGCGATCACCATGAACGGCGCCCCGGTCTCGTGGGCGACGCCGTCGACGGTGACCCGGCCCTCCTCCATCACCTCCAGCAGCGCGGACTGCGTCTTGGGCGAGGCCCGGTTGATCTCGTCGGCCAGGACGATGTTGGCGAACACCGGCCCCGGGTGGAAGTCGAAGCGGCCGCTCTGCTGGTTGTAGATGGTCACGCCCGTCACGTCCGACGGCAGCAGGTCCGGCGTGAACTGGATGCGGGAGCTGGTGCCCTCCACCGTGTTGGCGATGGACTTGGCCAGCACCGTCTTCCCGGTGCCGGGCACGTCCTCGAGCAGCAGGTGGCCGCCGCTCAGCAGGCACGTCAGGGCCAGGCGGATCGGGTGGGTCTTGCCCTTGATGGCGACGTCGACGTTGGCCACGAGGCGGTCGAACGTGTCGGCGAAGCGGGCCGCCTGGTCGTGCTGGATGGTCATGCGTTCCTTCGGGGGCGGGTCACTTCGTGACGGCGGCGGTGTAGTACGTGTTCCCGTTCACCCGGACCTGGAACCGCAGGTAGGTGTTGACGCCGACGTGGCACGAGCTGTTGCCGGTGAAGGAGCCGCTGCCGTCGGTCCGGGCGTCGTGGGGGAACTGCGACGGCCCCCAGGCCCCGCTGGTCCCGGTGCGGAACTGGCAGTAGGCGGTGACCGTGGTGTTGGCCGGGAGGTTGCGGCCGCGGACGTTGTACCGGGTGCAGATCGACCCGGGCGCGGTGTCGCACTCGGTCTCGCCGGTGCGGAACGCCTCGACCACCGGGTTGGGGGCGGCGACGGTGCGGGCGCTGGCGGCGTCGATGCCGCTGATCCGGCGGTTGGCGTCCGACGCCGTCGACACGGCCCGCACCCGCAGCGTGTGGGACTCCGAGTAGCCGAACGTGCGGGAGAAGGACCGGCTCGACGTGTTCACCCAGCCGCGCCCGTCGAGGCTGTACTGGTAGCGGTCGATGGCCCGGCCGTTGCCGTCAGAGGCCGTCCACGTCCAGCGGATCGTGCGGCTGTCCACCGACGCCGACACCCGCGGCGTGCTGGGCGACCCGTAGGGCCGGATCTGGTTGCTGGGCGACGACGCCGGGCCGTTGCCCTCGCTGTTCACCGCCCGGACCCGGAAGCGGTAGTCCTTGCCGTTGGTGAGCCCGGTGATGCGGCGGTCGTCGGGCAGCGTGCGCCAGGTGCCGCTGCTGTTCACGTCGTACTCGAGCCGGCTGATGGCGGCACCGTTGGCGTCGACGCTGCCGCCCAGGGTGAGCGTGGTCTGCGTGTCGCCCTCGGAGGCGGTGACGGTGTAGCTGCCCAGCGGCTTGCCGGCGGAGATGGCCACCGCGGACTGGGCGCTGGGCTTGGACCAGCCCGCCTTGTTCTCGGCCTCCACCGTGAAGCGGTACTGCTCGCCGTTCACCGTGCGGAACGTCTGGGACCGGCTGGCCGGGTCGTTCACCAGCACCTGGGTGTCCTGGGTCCCGTTCCGGTACGACGTGACCCGGAAGCGGCGGACGGCGTCGCCGTTCTGCTGCGACGAGCTCCACGTCCAGCGCACGTCGAGGAACCCGTCGCGGGCGCCGACGCTGGGCGACGCGTCGGGCGCGGCGGGGG